>CAZHHH010000253.1:0-2520 GCA_964532085.1 uncultured Marinilabiliaceae bacterium | reverse complement strand
ATATGCCTAAAGATATGCCTTTCCCTGGCAATACACCATCCTCTTGGGAAGAGCAGTATCATACATTACAAATTCCTATTAAAGTAGATTATGCTTTTGAAAAATGGCTCCATTTTAACTTAGGATTATCGAATAAGATTAATCTTAATACACCCAAAAATACACAAACAGAGAAGATTAATAAATATGCGCTAGCTTTTATTGGTGGTTTTGATTTTATTTTCTATGATAAGTTTATATTAGGTGCTTCTTATTATAAAGATTTGACTCCTAATTCACTAATTTATAAAAATTACAAAGAAACTAATGAAACTTATGATATCGGTTATTATGTACAGCAATGCACTATTAATATCGGTTATTTATTAGATTTTAACAGAAAATAAAATCATTAATTAAAAAACAAATTCTATATTCTAAATTTTTATAAAGATTAGAATATAGAAAATAAAAATATTTTTTGTAATAAATCTTACCTTCCAACGATAGCCATTATTTGGACAATGTTATCATTTATTTTGTAATAAATGCTATCACCCCCGAATTATTCCCACGAAATAATAGCCTCATATCCATTATGCCTGCGTACATTAAAAACGTGCTCGCCATCAATTATCAGGTATTGACCTTTTATTCCAGTCAAGATTCCTTCCACTTTTGGCTGTTTGTCGAATGTTGCAGTTTTTGGCTTTGCGGGATATTGAGTTGCAGGATATATAAAATTATATACTTTGTTTTCTTCAATTACAAATGGCAACATTGTTGGCAAAAGGTGTGATATAGCTTTCTCTTTATGAGCTATCATATCTTCCTCGTCAACATTGTCTGACACCATTTTGCGCCAAAGAGTTTTATCTGTAAAAAATTGACTTAAATGCACCTCAATGAGTCCTGCAATATGTCTGTTTGGTGTTTTACATAGTTTTATTGCAGCTGTTGCACCTTGGTCAACCCATCTTATGGGGATTTGTGATTGTCGAGTTACACCAACTTTTACAACTCCAGTATTTGATAAATAGACAAAATGAGGTTTCAAACAATGTTCTTTTGCATATTCTATATCACGTGCAATCCCTAAATGAGCTTTGCATAGCTCTGGTTTTAATACACACTCTTCTGTTTCTGGTGCATTTATCATACAGCTATAGCAAAAACCTTGTGCGTATGATTTATTTGTAACAGCTCCACATTTTATACAGTTTATGACTCCTGTATGCTCTAATGTGATTTTTTTGCCTAATAAATCGTTTATTATTATCGAAGAATCATTATATGTAATAGAGTAATTAACATTGCTGTCAACTACTTCACTTTTCATTTTAAATAGATTTGTTTTTATGCTCATTTTATCACTCTTTTTGTTTTAACTATCTTAAATAGTTTATCATTTCGTCTGACTTTATCAGGAACAGGCATAGAGAATGTATCTCCTTTTTTAACCTCTTCCACAGGCTCTAAATTTAGTCTAAGTTCAGTAACTGTATGCTCAATAACTCCCGTTGTTGGGCCAATTATTAATATTTCATCACCAACTTTTAGATTTTGAGCTTCTAGTAAAAACTCTGCCACACCAACATTTGGGAAATAGTTATTGCTTTTGCCTACATACATTTTTCTTTGTGTAGCTTGTGAACCATAATTGTGGCTCCACTCTCCAAGTCGCTGACCTAGATAATATCCATCCCAAAATCCTCGATTAAATACTTTGGATAACTCTATATCCCATTTGTCGATATTCTCTTGACTATAATCATCGTTTATATATGCATGAATAGCTTCATCGTAGGTTCTGCATACTGTTTTTACATATTCTGGACCACGTGCACGTCCTTCAATTTTGAAAACTCTCACCCCAGCGTCAATCATTTTGTTAAGAAAATGAATGGTCTTTAAATCTTTTGGAGACATTATATATTCATTATCAACCTCCATTTCATCTTGGCTCTCTTTTTCAGTAACAATATAGCCACGTCTGCAAGGCTGGAGACAAGCGCCTCTATTTGCAGATGAGTTTAATTGATGTAGACTAATATAACATTTCCCAGAAACAGCCATACATAATGCGCCGTGGGCAAACATTTCAATTTGAACTAGGTTGCCAGAAGGACCTCGAACATCGTCCTCAATAATTTTATCATAAATTGCTTTGACTTGGTTCATATTTAACTCACGAGCTAAAACAACTACATCGGCAAAATTGCTATAGAATTTAACAGCTTCAATGTTAGAAATATTAGATTGTGTAGAAATATGCACCTCCATACCTTGGCTGCGTGCATACTGAATTGCAGCAATATCACTTGCAATAATTGCAGTGATATTACTTTTTACAGCCACGTCAACCATTCGTTTCATCTCTTCTAAATCTTCATCATAAAGAGTTATATTTAAAGTTAGATATGATTTTAACCCATTTTCTTGACAAATCCTAGCTATCTCTTTTAAGTCATCTGATGTGAAGTTTGCAGATGATCGTGAACGCATATTTAAATTACCTGCACCAAAATAGACAGAATCTGC
>CAZHHH010000252.1:0-2540 GCA_964532085.1 uncultured Marinilabiliaceae bacterium | reverse complement strand
AGAGATTATAAACAATTTGCCTTTCAAAACACCGAAAATGTTATATACTATTTTGACAATATTGTCTTAATTGAAGGTGAATTATCAGAAGTTATCACAAGTGAAATAAAACTAAACGATTTTGAAGATGGTGAAGTAGATGGCTGGGGCAGTTGGAAAGCAACTGCAGACATTAGTGTTATTAATAACCCATTTAAAGATGAAGAAAATGGCTCTGACAAAGTATTAAAAATTGATACTGATGGAGAATGGGGTTCTCTTACAAAATGGTTTGGTGATGCTGGAATAACTAGTAAAAGTCCAAAGGAGATACAAATTATGATTTATGCTGAAGCTGATGGACAGCTTAAACTACACATGGACAATCCACTCGATACTGATGATGAAAATATAGAAATGTATAAACCAATCGAAGGTAATAAGTGGAATTTAGTTAAATTTGATGTTAGTGACTTAAATAGTTTAGGATATAAACAATTAGCATTTCAACCAGAAAATGATGGAATATATTATATTGACAATATTGTCATAGTAATCAAAGAAGAAGAAGAAGAAGGTGTTGGAATAAAGAACAATCTTTATAACAACGCTATATTTACTACAAATGGTTCTATAGTAGTTAAAAGTGACAAAACTTCAAAGATTGAAATTTATAATATCTCTGGAAATAAGGTTTATGAAACTATTTCATCAGATATTACCGTTACTGTAGATTCAGGACTTTACATTGTTGTTATTAATAATAATGCACAGAAGATTTTAGTAAAATAAAATTTTAATAAAATTCTATAAAATGAGGTTGCGTTTTTTAAGTACAACCTCATTTTTTTATAAAAAAAAGATGTGTCGTAAAATCATACAATATATCTTTTCTTGAGTTCCGCATTGGGACACCCTAAAAATGTTTTATAATAATATCATATAATTCTTTTTGTTGTTGATCCATGTTTAAAAGCATAGTCTTCATTTTTCCTGAATCTGGTAGTTGATATGTAAGCTGATACATATTATGTGTTATTTCACTTGCTTTTTGAGGGGACAAATCAGATTGTTCTTTTTTTAACACCCTTTCTAATTCCTTGTAGATAGTGTAGGCAGTAAATGAAATACATACATGCGCTTCGATGCGATGTTTTAGTCTATGGTAAATAGGGCGTATTCTTAAATCTGTTTTTGACATTCGAAAAGCTTTCTCAATGTGCCAGAGCTGTCCATAACTCTCTAAAACTATGGTTGGAGATAGAGTGCTATTTGTTATATATCCTTTTAGCCCATCCCAAAGATTATCATTCTCATACTTTTGATAATCTATTCTTATATCAACATCACCTTTTATCTCAAGATATTTATTGTACCCACGGTTATTAATATTAGACTTTGTAAGTTTCCCAGATTTAAGACGTTTTTCTAAACGTTCTAATCCTTTTTTACGATTATAAGCATCTTTGCGTGCTCTTTTTTCAGAGAAATGAACAATCATCCGTCTTGTTTTAATTTTATCATCAACTTTAACTTCTTTATTAAAGCTATAAATGCTTCCCTGGTGATATTCTTGAGCTACAATTTGTTGCTGAATAAATTTGCTTTCATTTTTTAATCTAGCTCCGATGATATATTCATACCCATCTTCCTCTAATTTTTGTAAATTATCATTGGACAAAATCCGGAGTCGGCCACCACAATCGGTCTTTTTATATCAAACTTTTCTTGCATCTTTTCAAGAAAGGGAATCAAAGTGTGACCTTCATAAGTGTTACCTTCAAAAATATCGTAACCAATAGCATATCCACCTAGCCCAACCAATAAGCCAATTACGATTTGAGGTTTACTGTGTTTACCATCTTTGCTAAAGCCTGTTTTTCGCAGATCATCCTCATCGCTCGCTTCAAAGTATAGGGTAGTCATATCGTAAAAAACAACACTTACATCATTAGTTAATATGCTTCTTGTATATGCAAAGGAAATTCTCTCAACCTTTTCTTTGTATTTACTGTTAAGTCTATCTAAAAAACGATAAATCTTATCAGTACTAATTACAGTTCCTTGAAAGCGGTAGAGATATTCCGTGGTTTTCAACTTGCTTAATGGGTAAGCCAGACGGGCTATAACCAAGTGGCGAAAAAGAGGTTCATTTATGATATTAAAACCTATATAATCGAATATCTTACCAAAAATCAATTCTGGACCAATTGTACGAACTTGAGAATTAGTTAAAGAGCTAAAAACCTCTTCAACCAAATTGTCAGCTTCAGATTGAAAAAGAGAGGGTTGATTTTTTAATCGCTCGATCTCTTGTCTAGCTATCTTTTTAAGCTCTTCAATTTTGTGGCGCTCTGCGCCACAACCTATAGTTTTGACGACCTTATACCTGCCTCTGTCCTTGCTAATAATCTGAATACTAACACTTCCAGAGCTATTTTGCTTCTCTCTTATAAACATTAGAATTATTTTGGGACACCCAAAAATAGACAAATATTTTGATATATGACTGATTTATAGATGTTTAGTTTGGGTGTCCCAAAAAAGCGCGGAAGACAAGA
>CAZHHH010000251.1:0-2545 GCA_964532085.1 uncultured Marinilabiliaceae bacterium | reverse complement strand
TATTAGATATTAACATCTTTTTTGTTTTGATTAATATGTTTATATTTGTTAAAGATGTAAAATTATAAAACGCATAAATATGTGCCGATATATACATTTTTGGTTGTATTTGTGTGGTGATTTGTGTGGTTATAAGGGAGTTATATGGCATTTAAAAAAATTGAATGGCAATTTTAGAACCAGAATTAGAGATTATCAAAACACAGAAAGTTCAACCTACTGAAGGCGAATGGAAACTTTTGAACTTTCTACTGGAAAAACTTGATGACACTTACGAAATTTACTATCAACCATTCTTAAATGGAGACAATCCTGATTTTGCCATTATGCGTAAAGGGAGCGGTGTTCTTTTAATTGAAGTAAAAGATTGGAATTTAGAACATTACTATGTAGACGAAAGAACTAAATGGTGTTTAGTAAAAGATAATACTTTTATTAAGTCACCATTAAAACAGGTTGAAGCTTATAAGAACAACCTATTTCAACTACACAGTGAAGAACTGTTTTTAAGAAGTGTAAAGAATAAAAACAATTGGGCAACTGTAAATTGTGCTGTCTATTTTCATAATTCTACTCAAAAAGAGCTATCAAACTTTTTACTTAACGAGTTTCAATCAGAAAGCTATAATGGATATAGAAATTTCGTTAGCTACTTTGGACTTTTGGGCAACGATTCACTAAATGAAAGTTATCTTAATCAACTGCTATCTAAATTTTGGTTAAATAAGCAATCATTTTATTTTGATGAAACTTTATATAAAAGTATTCGAAGATATTTAAAATCGCCACTTCATCAAATTGAAGAAGGAATAGAAATCAACTACACACCAGAACAACAAGAACTTATCAGAAGTGAAATCCGTCCTCGTAGAAAAATTAAAGGAGTCGCAGGAAGTGGAAAGACCTTTGTTTTAGCCAAAAGAGCAGTTAACGCACACATTAGAACGGGTGGTAAAGTCTTAATTTTGACCTATAACTTATCATTAAAAAATTACATTCACGATAGAATATCGGACGTACGAGAAGAGTTTTATTGGTCGAATTTTTATATAACTAATTACCATCAGTTTTTTAAAACTCAAGCGAACAATTATAATATTGAAATAACGAGCCTTGGTGATTGGCAAAATGTCAATTTCTTTGATAGTGTTAAAGACAGTATTCATAAGTTTGATGTGGTTCTAATTGATGAAGTGCAAGATTATCTTCAATCTTGGATTGATATTATAACAAAATATTTCACCCATAAGAAAACAGAATTTGTTGTATTCGGAGATGAGAAGCAAAATATTTATAATCGTCAATTAGATGAAAATAACGAACCAATTGTTAGAACAATCCCAGGAGTTTGGAATAAAACTTTAAACACTTCTCACAGATTTTCAAGTAATATTGGAAATATCGCAATAAAATTTCAGAAGACCGTATTTAATCAAAAATATAATCTTGACGAAATAAAGGTGCTTTCACAACTTGATTTTGAAAAGAGAATAATTGAATATCATACTTTTGATAATTATACAACAGAAAATTTATTTGATGTCATTTTTGAAGTTTTAGAGAGAAATGAAATCCATTCTTCTGATGCAGGAGTTTTATGTTCAAAAGTTGAACTACTTAGAGAACTAGACTTTTTAATACGAACTAAGAAGAAAGAAAAAACAGCAACAACTTTTGAAAGCCAAGAAGAATATGAGAGAATTAATGGAAATGAAAGAGCAATTGAAAAGTTAAGACGTATAAAGAAGAATCATTTTTGGATGAAAACGGGAACAATAAAACTCTCAACAACTCATAGCTTTAAGGGTTGGGAAATAAATACTTTATTCGTGTTCATAGAAAAAGAAATAGAAGAAGACAATGACTTTACCAATGATGAGTTAGTTTATACAGCATTGACCAGAGCAAAAAGAAATTTAATTGTATTTAATTTAGGTAATCAAAAATATGATGAGTTTTTTAAAAGTGAAATACAAAATTATTTCAAGCATTAAATAAATAAACGCCATAAAACAACAAGTTTGCCAAAATGACGGGTAAACGGCTTCGATTGAAATTAATCGTAAAATTAAATATTATGAAAATCTTATATCAATATTCCTGTTTCTAATTACTCTTCATTTTATCTGTTCAAAACAACCAATAATCAGCAGTTATAGCTTATGGTAGCAATGGATCTTTAGTAGATACTACGGTTTGATTTGTGCCACTCTGAAAAGTCAAGTAAACTTATCTTAAAAAAGATAAGTCATGGCAAATATACTTGATTCTATGGATTTAATACAAATTATTACATTACATAAAGATGGTTTGATTAATTGCCAAATAGCAATAACTACATGTATTTCACGCAATACAGTAAATTCTTATACTTCACGGATAAAAACTAACTATAATTGCTTCTCAAATACCTGTATCAGCCCAGTATGCACTTATTGGCGAAAGAACTGTAGCAGATGCAATTTTAGATAGAATAGTAAACTCTTCTCACAGAATAAACTTAGAAGGATAGTCGCTTAGAAATCGATTAAAAAAAATAAAACTA
>CAZHHH010000250.1:0-2563 GCA_964532085.1 uncultured Marinilabiliaceae bacterium | reverse complement strand
TCATTAACAAGACCGTTAATTATAAGTGAATTAGTAACATTGGTAAGGGAAAACATAGAAATATTTAATGATAAAGAGACTTTAGAAGAAATGTTAACCTTTGTAAGAAATGAAAAAGGAAGACCAGAAGCACAAAATGGAGCACACGATGATTTAATTATGGCAATAGCAATAGCACATTATATTAAAACTCAAGTTATGTTTGATAAACAACCAATAATAACACCTTATGAATTTAATTTTGAAGCAGAGAAACCACAAAACAAAGATTGGGGAGACACAATACGAATTGTATAGGAGGAATAATATGGTTTATTACTTGATAAGTACCTTTTTAACAATAGGTGCTTTTATTTTTGGTGTAAATATAGGATTAAAACTTAAAAAAGGAAATGAGATTAAATTAGAAATACCTAACATACCTAAAATAATTAAAGAAAAAAAGATTGAAAAAGAAAAAGATAAGGAAATTGAAAAGTTAAACACAGTGTTACAAAATATAGAAAATTATGATGGAACAGCACAATATCAGAAGGCGGTGAAATAAATGGAAGAAGAAATCAAGTACACAGACGAGTGGGAACTATTAGAAAAAGGCAAAGACTATTTAAGAAAGAAAAGTGTTTATTCTGACATTGATAAATTTCATAGATTTTATAATGGCGAACAATGGCAAGGGTTAGAATCTGGTGGAATAGAGCCAATTGTTTACAACATAATTAAACCGATTGTTAAATATAAAACCGGAGTTATAAATGCAAATGGTTATGAGATAGTATTTACGCCAAATAATTATGATAAACATGAATTCCAAAAAGAAATGGAAGAGTTATGTAAGAACTTAAACAAATATGCGAGTATGGTAATAGAACATCAAAAAATAGACCATAAAGCAAGAAAGATATTGAAACAGGCTGCTATAACCAGTGAAGGTATTTTATATTTTGATTATAAAGACAATGAATTGGTTGCGGAAGTAGTATCTAAAGGAAATATATATTATGGAAACGAAAATGATGACGACATACAAAACCAACCTTATATTCTTATCACATTTAGAAGAACAGTCGATGAAGTTAGAAATGAAGCTGAAGAAAATAGGAAGTTAAAATTAAATAAATTAAGTAAAGAAGACATTTTAAATATAGTTGGAGATACTGATACAGTTGAATTGTCAGGAGATTATTCGAAAGATGAAGTACACAATATGATAACTTGTGTTTTAAAACTATATATGAAAAATGGAACACTCCATTTAAAAAAATCAACTAAAACAATATGTTATGAAGAAGAACGAGATATAGGATTAAAATATTACCCCGTAGCACATTTTACTTGGGAAGATGAAGAAGGCAGTGCTAGAGGACTTGGAATAATTAAACCACTAATTGCAAACCAAATAGAAATTAATAGAACGGCGATGAGAAGAGCAATAGCAGTTAAGATGGGTGCTTATCCCAAATTAGTTGCTGATAAGACTAAAATAACAAATCCACAAGCGTTAAATGAAATAGGTTCAACTATATTGGTAGAAGACCAAACAATAGATGATGTTAGAAAAGTGGTAGGGTTTTTACAACCAGCAACAATGTCTTCTGATAGTGAAAAATTACAAATGGAATTAATAACTCAAACTCGTGTTTTAGAAGGCGCAAGTGATGTAGCAACAGGAGATATCGACCCAGAACAAGCAAGTGGGAGAGCAATATTAGCAGTCCAACAAGCAAGTCGAGAACCACTAAATGAACAAGTTAATAAGTTTAAAAATTTTATGGAAGATGTTGCTCGAATAATGATTGATATGTGGAGAACTTACAGTGAAGATGGCAAAGAGATACTGATTGAAGAGGATGAAGGGTTAGTACCTTATACAATAAGTCCAACCGTATTAGAAAATTTAGAAGTAAATGTAAAAATAGAAATTACACCTAATACACCTTACGATAAATACGCTCAAGAAATGAGTTTGGAAAACTTGTTAATGAGCCAACTAATAACATTTGAAGAATATGTTGATGCATTACCAGAAGATAGTGCAATGCCTAAAAATAAACTAGAACAAATATTACAAAAGCGAGAAGAGGCAAAAGAAGAAATAGCTCAAATGCAACAACAAGCGAATGAAGTTAATTCCGAATTAGAAGAAGTATTGCAAAGACAAATGATAAATGCCGAAGAAATAGACAATGAAATCAATCAAATTGAAGAACAAGCTAATCAAACCTATGAACAAATGGGAGGTAGATTAAATGAAATGTCCCAAATGTAAACTAATAGAAATGTTAGTAAAAGTGATAAAAGACAATACGATCATATTTATTTGTCCAAAGTGCAAAGAGGAACACGAAAAATTAATTGAAGAAATACAAGCGACCAAATAGTCGTTTTTATTTTGTCCGAACATTAAGACATTAAACTAAATGGAAAATATAGTCGCACGGACTTTAAACGGAGGAGGAAAAAATGGAAACAAACGAAATGTTAGAACAAACTAACGAAACTGAAAATGTAGAAACACAAACTACAGAAGAAATCGTGGCAGAGGTTGAAGAAACCGAAGAAG
>CAZHHH010000249.1:0-2567 GCA_964532085.1 uncultured Marinilabiliaceae bacterium | reverse complement strand
TGGGTTAGTATTTGTAGTAGATATAGTGATTATGCCTTCTCGAGGCTCTTCATTGCTGTTAGAATTAGCTATAAATTCCAAACCATTATACCAATTACTAATACCAAAAATCCAAAAAACATTTGCTTCAGCTTTCCACTCTGTATTTGAATTAACCTCTATATATCCAGAGTATCTATTATATCCGATATTCAAAATAGTAGATTCAATCTCTAAAATAGGTTCAAATCCCTCCTGAACAACTTTTATTTCTTTAGTTATTATCGGATCAGTACTTATAGTGGAAACTGTGATAATGCCTTCTCGAGGAGTTTCGTTTTTGTTATAATAAACTGCAAACTCTAATCTGCCATAAATACGGTCGTAAACAGCTCTAATCCAACTAGCATCAGTGTTAGCCACCAAGTCTGCATTAGAGCTAATATTAATAGAATAGTAATCTTCACCATATGACACATTCACAACTGATTTCTCAACCTCTAAAATAGGATCTCCTGCTTCTTGTTTTATAATAATATTTTCTTTCTTTTCATTTGCATATATTGTAATAATTCCTTGTCGTTTTATAGCATATTCATTTTTTAAAACGGTGACATTTAATTTGTTATCATCTTTTTCTAGAAAAAACCAGTTGGACGAGTAAGATTTTTCAAACTCCCAATCACTTGTAGAAGTCTTTATTGTAATTGTTTGCTCTCCACCTTCTTTTGCAAAATTTAAAGTATCTGCTGAAAACTTAAGCTCTGTTGGTTCAAATGGGCACTGATATTGAATTTTACAAATATCAACTTCTTCTGTTTCTTTGTACTCTTGAACAAATATTCGAACGTATTTAGAAGATCTTCCTGAACCATATCTACCAACATATCCATGGCCTTCTGTTGCAGCAACTTTACTTGCAAAACCACTTTCTGGAATAGCTCTAACATTTCCTAAACCTTTCATTTTGCCCATATCCGCAAATGTCCAATTTCCACTTCCATAATCATCTCTGTCAGATGTGAGGTTGCCTGAAATAAGATAAAAATTGCTCATTTCACACGGTGAGACCCCATTTCCATTGCTGTCTATATTTACAGTAATAGTTCCTTCTGGATTTGCAATAGATGTGTTTGGGTCATCAAGATTCTCATCTTTTGAGCAAGAAATCACTGCCACACTAAATAACAACAACATTAAATAATGTAATTTCATTTTCATAATTTTAATTTTTGTTCTATCAATTCAATTGTTTTCAAATATATGGTAAAAATAAATCTTTTTGTTACTAAAACATTATTTATTGGCTGTCAAAATAATATTTTGCAACATCATAATAGGAGAATCTACCCATTCCAAATTTACCATAGGGAAAAGTTTTATTTTGTGCAGTTTGCAGTAGTTGTTCATAATCAGCACTTATACTTAAATTATAAAGTGAAGATAAAATTAATAGTTCCTCTTCTGGTCGTTCATCGATTGCTGTTTTGAATCGGTTTTTCCCAATAGATATAAAGCAAGCTAAATATTGCAACTGCCATTGATTTTCTTTTAATCTTCTAAGTCTTTCGGCTCTAACCTTTCTTATATCAGAGGAGTTTGTATAATCGATAATGTGATTAAAAACGGTATAAGAACTATCTGCCCGAACGATATTTTCCAAACTTTCAACAAAAGATGGTTTCATTTGAAAATATCCAATGGAAAAGTCGGCAGCAAACTTTCCGCCATCAACATAAGTTATCTCTAATGCTGTGGTTTCAGCAAAATCTCTAAAACGATTGTATCTTATCAATTCTGGAAACACGATTGCCTTTGCAATTTTATCATCAAATTGATAAAAGTTCGCCAAAGCTTCAAATGAAACCTTATTTTTTTCTAAATAGAGAACAGCTTCGTCATAAGAGTCACCAAAGTAGGCTTGGGGAGAGATATCCCCTTGCCATCCTATGGTGATCAACGGTAATAGCAGAATTGTTAAAGCCTTAAACATTTTTGATTATTTAAAACCTAAAGCTTCTCTAACCTCAGCAGCAGAAGCAACCTTTTGAGATTCTAATTCAAAAATAATTTCTGGCTTTGACACACTTCTCAAACTATCTATATCCCAATTCAAATAATTTTCAACTGGATAATAAACAATTTCAGAAGGATCAATACCTTTAGCTGTTACAAATATTCGATGTTTAGATTCTGGATTAACTCTAAATATTGTCTCTAATTGTCCTGGTAAATTTCTAGAGAAGCCACTATTGTCACCAAACATAATCATCACACTTATAGGCTCTAACGGCTCACCATTTAATATAAACTTAGGAGTTGCTAAAAACCAATCATCCATTTTCATAAGTTTGTCAAAATTATGAATTCCTAAACCGTTTATAGAAAATGTTCTATATGTTTCAGCCATAGCATCAACTCTAGATTGCTCTTCCACAAGATCAGCCATAGCATCATCATAACGCTTTTGCCACTCTTCGGGCTTATATCTTAAGATGTTTTTTAAAGGCATAACAACTTCCATTCTCTTCGTGAAAGTTTTATTATCTTCTTTTATAGTAAGTTGATATTGATTATTTCCAAGATTT
>CAZHHH010000248.1:0-2592 GCA_964532085.1 uncultured Marinilabiliaceae bacterium | reverse complement strand
GAATTAATTTAAATTACAGCTTAACAAAATGCACATCTGCCCTACTCCAAACAAGCACAACAAGCTCAAACACAACCATATACAAAACAACACAACTACACAAAAGTCACTATATGTTAAACTTGTTTAAATAAATTCGTTTGATAAAACTTTTTTTAATTATGAATTAATTTATTTTTGTATATGTTTCTGTTAACATTTAGAACTATTTACTAAATTAAATACAATAATTATGAAAATTGGTAATAGGATTCGTACCATACGTGAAAATGCTGAGCTATCAATTTCAGAAGTAGCTGAACGTGTAAAACTAGAAGAATCCCAACTTATAAATATTGAAGAGGGCGAATGTACTCCATCTCTTGGTGTACTTATAAAAATATCTCGCGCTTTAGGTGTAAGATTAGGCACCTTTTTAGATGATGAAGTTAAAGAAGGTCCAGTAATTACACGCGATGGAACAGCCGTTGCAGCAGAGAGCTTCTCGAGTTCTTCAACACTAAAAAACAGCAACTTATCTTTTTTCAGCTTAGCTAGTGAAAAATCAGATAGACATATGGAACCATTTTTGGTTGAAATTAAACCAAATAAACCTTCCAATCCATTGGCATCATCTCATGAAGGCGAAGAGTTTATCTATGTTATGAAAGGTTCAATAAAAATTGAATATGGTAAAGAAGAATACCTACTTAATGAAGGTGACAGTATTTATTATGATTCAATTGTAACTCATCAAATTTTTTCAGCTAATGATGAAAATGCTCTACTATTAGCTGTAGTTTATCAACCAATTTAAACTATGGAACTACTTGATTATACTTTAGGACAAGCACTTGAAAAATGGGCATTTGAAATGCCAGAGAATGATTTTGTTGTTTATCCAGATAGAGGATTACGATTTACATACGGAGATTTTAACAAACGTGTTGATAGACTTGCAAAAGGCTTTTTAGCAATTGGAGTAAAACCAGGTGACAAAGTTGGTATTTGGGCAAATAATGTTCCTGATTGGCTTACAATTATGTTTGCAACTGCAAAAATTGGAGCAATATTGGTAACTATAAACACCAATTACAAACTATCAGAATTAGAATATTTAGTTAAAAATGCTGATATAAACACTCTTTGCATCATAGGAGCTTATAGAGATAGCGATTATGTTCAGATGGTAAATGAGCTTATTCCAGAGTTAAAAACATCAGAAAGAGGATATTTAAAATCTGAAAAATTTCCTGAATTAAAAAATCTGGTTTTTATTGGTCCTGAAAAGCACCGTGGTATGTATAATATGCCAGAATTGCTTTTATTAGGCGAGAATTGTGATGACAATACTTTTAAAGAGATCTCTTCAAAATTAGATTGTCATGATGTTATTAATATGCAATATACATCTGGAACAACTGGATTTCCTAAAGGAGTAATGCTTTCACATCACAACATTTTAAATAATGGTTATCTGGTGGGTAAGAATATGAATTATACCCACGAAGATAGAATTATGACCCCTGTCCCACTGTTTCATTGCTTTGGTTGTGTTTTATCAGTTTGTGCGGCAGTATCACATGGGGCTGCGGTTGTTTTAACAGAAGATTTTGATCCACTCAGAGTGCTGGCTGGTGTAGAAAAAGAGAAATGCACTGCAATATATGGAGTTCCAACTATGTTTATAGCTGAACTGAATCATCCTATGTTTGATATGTTTGATTTAAGCTCACTGCGAACTGGAATTATGGCAGGTGCACTTTGTCCTGTTGAAACTATGAAGGAAGTAATGACAAAGATGCATGCTAAAGATATTATCATAGTTTATGGTTTAACAGAATCCTCGCCAGGAATGACAACTACACGTGTTTTTGACACTCCAGAAATTAGAGCTACTACGGTTGGTACAAATTTACATGGAGTAGAGATTAAAATTGTAAATACAGAGACTGGTGAAGAGTGTGCAGCAGAAGAGCAAGGAGAAATTTGTTGTAGAGGTTTTAATGTGATGAAGGGATATTATAACAATCCTGAAGCAACAGCCGCTGCAATAGACAAAGATGGATGGTTGCATTCTGGCGACTTAGCAGTTAGAACGGAAGACAATTTCTATAAAATCACTGGTAGAATCAATGATATGATTATTCGAGGTGGTGAAAATATATATCCTCGTGAAATAGAGAACTTTATATACAAAATGCCAGAAGTAGAAATGGTTGAAGTAGTTGGCATACCTGATGAAAAATATGGAGAGATTGTTGGAGCATTTATAAAGTTAAAAGATGGCAAAACTCTCTGCGAAGGTGATGTTCAACAATATTGTCGAGGACAAATTGCAAGATATAAAATTCCAAAGCACATCTTCTTTATTGATGATTTCCCAAAAACAGCTAGTGGAAAAATACAGAAGTACAAATTAAGAGAAATGGCTGAAGAATTATTGTAAAATTAATAGGCAAAATATAGAATAAGGTTTAATCAGATTGATTGAACCTTATTTTTTTTGCAAATAACCATTTTCACAAAAAAACGCTCAACTCATTTGCAGCAAAGAATATAGACAAAAACAGACATTAGTTCGTATAATAAACACACTAATTTATGACAATA
>CAZHHH010000247.1:0-2596 GCA_964532085.1 uncultured Marinilabiliaceae bacterium | reverse complement strand
TTTTTTCTATGAAACCTTATTTTTATTTTTTTCTATGTGGTTTAAAAATACCAAATTTGTCGTATAAAATCTGGTTTACGTAGTTGTAGTTATGTGAGCCTTTTTCTGCTTTCATTGTTGTTATATTACTAATTTAAACCACATAGAAAATATTAGCAAAGAAACACAATAAGATTTTGTATAAAATTTATTTATTCAATTAATTTAGGATTAAATATAACTGTTATAAAATCAGGATATCTATTATTATAATAATAAACATTCTTAATGCAATTATTCTTGTTTTTTAAAAGTCTTTTAATTATTAAACTTGAATCAATATTATAATCCATAAGATTATTTTTAGGAAAAGTTATTGAATCTACATTACCTTTTTTATTTAAATAGAAATTTATAACAATATTGATATTATCAATTATTGAGTCATTCTCAACATTTTTCAACAACTCTTTTTTTATTATTAAATTAACTTCTTTAAAACAATTAACATCAGTATATACCTTTTTCATTCTGCAACCGCAAAATATTATATAAATAAACAATATAATACATATTCTCTTATTCATTTTTTAACAAATTATTTTAAACGTATCATTTCCTCTAGTGCTTTTGGTTTTACACCTGAATTTGGTGCAGTATATGTTGGAGCATTAAGATTTAAGCTTTTATAATAGTTAATTCTATTGTCAACTGCTTTTTGGAACATATTTTGAAAACTTGGTGTTTGAACTTTTTTTAAATCCGGAACTGAATTTAAAGCATCATCTAAGAATTCATTACTCCAAGAACCAAAACTAGGAATTCCTAAGTCTGCCTCAATTAATACATAGATAGTAACTATATCACACTCTGTCTCAATAGAAGATAAGGGCATTGGATTATCGGTATCATAAAACTTCCCATCTATTTGAAAAGCGTGAAAAAACTCTTGTGCAATCACATACGCATTAAGACTTTCTCCCAATCCTATTTCATTTGTTTTAGAATTATAAAACTGTCCTGATTCTGAACTACTTCCTTTTTTGCCTTTACTAGCAGATACTGGAAATAATGTTTGTGATTCAGATATAAAATTAAAGTAATATGAAAACAAACTGCTTTTTTTAAGAAGACTTATGTTTTCATTATAAATTTCTAACTGTTTTTTCGTAAGTTGACTTATGTCTAAACTATCACCATTAACATCAATATACTTTATAGGATTATTAGCGCCATAATGGTATGGTGTTAAACCAGCATACTTTTCAGCTAATCTATCCACCCCAAAGAACGTACTCTTCCCCGGGTCATAATACCTCTACTCATAATAATACAAACCTGTCATTTCATCAAGCTCCTTTCCAGTATAAAGAAAAGTATTCCTACTACTCTGTGTATTTCTTTGCTCAACAAAAACCTCTCCCCACGGCAGATAAGCTACGTGCTGGTATGCTTCGCCAGTTACGTCAGTGAGGTAATTGATGCTACCTAAATGGTCGGGGTGGAAGTAATATTGTTTATCTTCGGTATTTCGACTACGCTCAATAACCGAAGAGTCGCTATCGCTGTTGCCCCACGGGTTAACACCACTCTGTCCACCGTACTCCTTACTACGCAAGTAGTGTTTTATATGCTGACTTGGGATTCTACCTCGGGTTTCTCTGTACCAACCAATATTTAACTCTTTATTATTTAATAAAAGATTATTCTCTAAATCGTCTTGTTTGCTTTCATAATCTACATTAGGAACAATATTCTCTGCATAACCCTCAAAGAAAGTCTGCGGGACATCACTGCTACTTATCTTAGTTAATATACGTTGTGAACCTAAGAAGAAATATTTAGTACATTGGTTTTTACGTACAACAGTATAAGGATTGGCGTAAATTGTAAAGTTATTATCCAAGATTATAACTTTTACAAATTAGATTTATCTACAGAGTCTTCAAGTGCTTCTTGAAAGATTCGTTTGCCTGGATTTACATTGTAATATAAATTTAAACATCCAAATAAAATTAACATAATACTAAAAGGAACAAGGAATAAAATTTTTGTTTCATCAAAATCAAATTCTCTTAAAATGTATTTATAGGTCTCAATACTGGTAGATAAAACGATTAAAGGAGAAAAATACATTAATAACTTTCTACCTTTAGCTTTCATAGCTAAATCTAGACTTATACTTGTTGCAATAATACAAGTAATAAAATATATTAAGGATGATATTAAATCAAAACTCCTTGAATACTTATCAAATTCAGTAGTAGTAAAAAATGTATCCACTCCGACATTATAAAAATCAACAATAAAAACCCTCAAATCTCCAAAATAGAATTGGAATAAGATAAATGTTATTATTATGTGAAGAATTTTAACATATGTAGGAATTTTTGAATTACCAAGATAGTTTTTCTTTCCAAATATTAATAAAGATGCAGTATAAACTAAAATTATATAAATCATTTCTTTTTTTCTTTTATAAATTGTACTACGTTTCCTAAAAATTCACCTATAGTATGATAGTTAACATTATTGATATTTATTGATGATTGAGTTCCTGCGGGAGCAAATGAAGTACCAACACCAGTTGCAAAAGAACCCCATTTACTATAATTTG
>CAZHHH010000246.1:0-2598 GCA_964532085.1 uncultured Marinilabiliaceae bacterium | reverse complement strand
TTTGAAGAAGCTCTGAAATATTATTTTAAAGTAGAATATTTAGACCCTAAAAATCAGAGAGTTTGGCGTCCGATAGTGTGGTGCACATTTATGTTGGGCAAGTTTGACCAATCAAAAAAATATTGTGAAAAGTTGCTAGAGAGCAATCCTACACAAAATGATTTCCTAAATATGGGACACATCGTTTGGTCAGAAGGCAACAGACAAGAAGCTTTAACGTGGTATCAAAAAAGTGTAAAGCATAAAGATAGCTCGTTGAAGAAATTCTTAGAATCATTTTACAATGATAAAGAATCATTAATAAGTCATAATATCGATCCAGACGATATTCCAATTATGCTTGACCAACTAAGATACTATTTGGAGGGTTAGTATTCTTATAGGAGATGAGTTAGTTTAGATGTTTAATTTTAGAAAGTGTGGAGACAAAACAATAAATAAGAAGGGGAATTATTATTTTATGTGCTAAATAATAAAGTGATTGTAGCTAGTATAAATAGCTTTTTATAAAATTAAATAAATGAAATATTAAATAAGAATGTGCCAAAAGCTATTAATATAAGCACAATTACAACCTCAAGTACGGAATAAATAAATATTTTCCTTTTCAACTTTGCGGTAGTATCCATTTCATTTTTCTCTGTCTTAAATAATTTTCCCAACATCACAAACTGCATTTTCAGTATATTAAACATTTATTGTAAGTACAAATAACCGAATTAATATATAGCAAAGCAAATTTGACTATTCAATCTTGTAGATATTTAACTCTTTTTAATTTACATTAAATAGAAAACAGCCCTTTGTCTGCAAAAATTAAATGTTCACTTGTTTTTCGCGCATCTTTGAGGCACCAAAGCTAAGTGGATTAAAATCAGTTATATACCAAGACAATTATATATTTCTAGGTGTCCCAATACAGAATTAAAAAAATAAAATAAATATGTGTTTTTTTCAAGATGGTTTAAATTATTATTAGTAGTAGTACAACCCTCTACGCGTGTCTCGCCTATGGCGAGGGGGTTGGTGTTAAGATATTGTTATCCCCACAATGAATTATGGGGTTAATAACATATAACACCATTCGGTGTTGATGTACATATCGTATTTTTGTATATTTTAATTTTACGTATTGAAAATCACCCCAAATGGGGTGAAATATGGATAACCCCGTAATTCATTGCGGGGTAGACAACCCAATGCAAACCAACCCCAAAGTGGGTTGAATATGATAAGTCAGGTAAATATCAAAATGTTCATCTATTTCTGGGTGTCCCAATGCGGAACTCAAGAAAACAGCCATTTATTCTAAAAATTAAATGTTCATAAGTGAAATTAATTTTTAGAATAATTTATATATTTGACTGTTCTTAAAAATAAGAGTATCCTAAATATTTTAGTAAGGATATTATCCCAAATTGTTCATTAGAAGGAAACAAAATATTCTTAATGAACCATTTGAGATATTAGCGTTAAAGAAAAAGATATTAAGCTTATTAACCACCTAATTTGGTCGTGATTGCACTATTAACTATGCAATTTTTATAAATAATGCACTTTTTGTTGTGCAAAATGATTATATTTGTAATAATAAATAAATTATGATATGACAACACTTTATCAAAAGTTTGAGATATTATTACAAAATACGTCAACAGAGTTTAAGTGATACCTTTATAGTCAGATTGCTTGGGATAGTCGATTAGTTGGGGTGGTTGGACCTCGTGGAGTTGGTAAAACAACGATGATTCTTCAATATATAAAAGAGAATTTAGATAGTAGAAAAGCACTTTATGCCTCAACTGATGATTTATATTTTAGTGATAATCGTCTCTATGATTTAGCCGATAACTTCTATAAATCTGCAGGAGAATATCTTTTTATTGATGAAATTCATAAATATCCTGATTGGTCTAGAGAATTGAAAAATATCTATGATTCGTTTCCAACGCTAAAGGTCGTTTTTACTGGTTCTTCAATATTGGATATTTTAAAAGGTTCGTCAGATTTAAGTAGCAGGGCATTAATATATAATTTGCAAGGGCTTTCATTTCGGGAATATCTTAAGCTATTTCATAACTATGAACATAGAGCTTACTCTTTAGAATAGATTGTAAATAATGAAGTGAAACTCACAGATATAAAGCACCCATTGCCTCTATTTAAGGATTATTTAAAGCGAGGATATTACCCTTTTGCCCTTGAAGATGAGGTTGATATCCGATTGGGGCAAGTTATTGTTCAAACACTTGAGGTTGATATTCCACAATATGCAAATTTAAATGTTGGAACTAGTAGGAAATTGAAACACTTACTTTCGATTATTGCTGAAAGTGTGCCTTTTAAACCCAATTTTTCAAAAATTTCTCAGATTATTAATGTAAGTCGTAATTCATTAGATGACTATTTCTCATATATGGAAAAAGCTGGTCTTATCGGTCAATTAAGGAATGAGTTTGCAGGATTGAGAGGTTTGGGAAAAGTTGAAAAGGTATATTTAGACAATACTAATATTATTTATAATCTTGTTGGTAATAAGTCTAATAGCGGAAATGTTAGAGAGACGTTTTTCTTTAATCAAATGAGACTTTATAACAA
>CAZHHH010000245.1:0-2681 GCA_964532085.1 uncultured Marinilabiliaceae bacterium | reverse complement strand
GATATACTTACACCTACACCATCACCGAAGAAGATTTCAATAATGCAACTTTCATTCAAGAGTTTCACCAGAATATTATCACTACATCAAAAGTATTCAGCGTTTAGAAGAAAATAGTTATGATATAAATATTCCTTCTCAAGTTTATGGCAACATAATTAATGGGGCAGGTATAGTTGCAGCAAAAGCTGAGATTGTTATTCCATTTGATATTGAGGTGGTTAAAACTTTGCCGTGAGTCTTAAATTTACTCTTCGAGACGTTAAATAATTTGGTACTGCATATTGTTGGTTATATAAATCTGTAACCCAATAGTGCGAAATTGTATTATTAATATCTAAAAGATTAAACACTTCTACACCAATCCAGATGTTTTTAAACTGTGACTTTTGAAATAGGTTTGGGTTTATCAGATTGTATGACATTCCCATATCCACACGTCTATATGGTGGGAAACGATGAATAGCCATATATCTTTCCGAACGTGGAGGACCAAACGGAAGTCCCGTACCAAATAGAAAGCTAAGATGAGCTTTAAAATTTGGATTTTTAGGGAGATAATCTTGTAAAAATAGAGAGAAATTCACCCTTTGATCACTTGGTCTAGGGATATAGCCAGGCTCACCATCTTTTGTTGGATTCTTCCACTTATCATTAAAAAGATTTTCTTCAGTTTTCATAAAAGATAGTGTAGCCCACGACTCTTCACCCGAAACCATTTCACCATTTATTTTAAAATCAATACCTGCAGCATATCCTTTTGCCTCATTTTTGCCACTATAAACAATGCGCACATTATCAACTTGGTAGGGGATTAGGTCATTCATCCATTTATAATAAAGCTCTGAAGTAAATTTAAAAGGACGATCTAAAGCATCAAAATAGTAATCAAAACCTGCAACAGTTTGCCACGATTTTTGCGATTTTACGTCATAATTTATTTCACCATTAGCCATTCGCATCTCTTTGTATAAAGGTGGCTGATGATATGCACCACCAGATGCTCGATAACGCATTCTACTGTTAGTCGGCAGGTAGGAGAGAAGCAAGCGCGGACTAATAAATGTTTCATTGGTAAATGTGTTGTAGCTAAATCTAATTCCAGCATCAACCACAAGTTTGCCTTCACCAACAAAGATGTCTGTCTCATTTTTTACAAAACCATTAACTCTATGATTTTCTGTCTCATTTTTTCCTCGTTTAGCATAACTAAATTCAAGGCTGTTATCATTACGTGGTATATTATAAAATGCAGAATCTAAGGCTTCCCATTCACTTATTCGATCTTTAAATACTTCACGTTTATATTCAAGGCTCCAACTTGTTGCGCTGTTTTTATGAAGATGTTCTCCTCTTAAGTTTGCTGAAATTACTTCACCTAAAAGTTCATTACGTGCGTGTTGATGAAATTTGCCAATACCAATATCAGCATCAGGATCCCAATCTGCATCTGGGTCATTTTGGTCAACAACTTCTTGCATCCAATATTCACCGATAATATCGTAAGTCTCCTCTTCAAATGTGCGAAATCCAGTAAATGTTAAATTTAATTTGTTCTCATTATCGATATTATAATGAGTTGTAAATGCACCATATCCAGTTTCAAACCTATCCTTTTCTTGACCAGCAAAATATATTTTCAACTTTTTTACCTCATATAATGTTCCAAATGAAGTTTCTCTTGTTTCAGGTATAAAATTATATCTGTTAAGAGAGTAGTTACCTAAAAAGTCAAAGCTAATTTTATCAGATAGTTTATAAGTGAAAAATCCTTGTATGTCAGTGTAGTTCGGATTATATGTTCCTTTCTCATCTAATGTGCCAAGTAGATAGCGATTGGTTTTATATCTTGCACCTGTTACCCACGTAAACTTGTTTTTAAGTGCAACACCTTCTAAATGTGCACTTCCTCCTAGCATTCCGCCAGAGAAACTACCTCCTGATTTTTCAGGCCTTTTATAACGAATATCTAAAACAGAACTCATTTTGTCCCCATAAGAGCTACTATATCCACCTGATGAAAACTCTACAGATTCTACCAAATCGGGATTTACAAAACTTAATCCTTCTTGCTGTCCTGAGTGTATTAAAAATGGACGATAAACTTCCTGACCATTTACATATACAAGATTTTCATCAAAATTTCCGCCTCTTACTCTATATTGACTACTTAACTCATTATTGGATGAAACTCCCATTTGTGAGTGAACCAATCCTTCAATTCCTGGTCCAGATGCAGATGGTAATAAATTTATATGAGATACATCTATTTTTTGGTTGTGTTGATGTTCTGTTTTGGTTCCTTGAACATTTATCTCAGAAATATCCTGCGAATGACTCTCTAAGATAATTTTTATAGGCAATTCGCTTTGATGATTAGCTTCTAATGTTTTAGTTTTGAATCCTATAGCAGAAACTTCTATTTTAACAGGTTTTTGCTCTTTAAATATCAAAATGAACTCTCCTTTTTCAGTTGTTACAGTCATAGCATCATTGTCAGATACTATGTGAGCTCCTATAATAGGGTTATTATTTTCGTCGTTGACTATACCTACTATTTTAAATATTTTATTTTGTGCATTAGCAAAAAAGGTATTTGACAAAATAATAGATAGGGTTATATAATATATAAGATGTTTCATAATAAACTTAAAACACAAAACTACTCTCTTTATTGTAAA
>CAZHHH010000244.1:0-2696 GCA_964532085.1 uncultured Marinilabiliaceae bacterium | reverse complement strand
GATGCATAATAAAAACATATTACACTAACAAGTATATTAATTGCAGTAATGGCTAGATTTACAGGTGTGTTACCATCATAAAATTTATATTTTACACCAATAGTGAACATTAAAAATAAAAGATTAAATAACCAAACTACTCCAATTCGTATAAAAATAGATTTTTTAAAAAAACGATTAAGTAATAAGGTTGCAGCAAGCCCTGCTAGAGTAATGCTGATAAAATTACTAACAAAAAAATTCATAAATAATGCATTAAAGATTAAAACGACTTTTAAAATAATATGCTATTAAATAGCAAATATAATTTTAACATCACAAATAACATATTTTTTTCAAATATTTACAACTAGTATTCAAAAAAATCTTATTAAAAAATGTTAATTATTAGATTTAAACTGCAACAATGTCAACTACAAATAAATAATTAACTTTTTTAGACTTTAAAATATTCGATAGAACCTCTTAAGTCATCTGCAAGATACCTCAACTCCTTAGAACTTTGAGCCATTTTCCCACTTGTTTCTGCAGTTTGCTGAATCAGATCATTAAGCATAAAAATAGCACTATTTACCTGATTCGCTCCCTCAGCTTGTTCTTTACTAGCCATTGCTATCTCTTGCACCAACATATCAGTCTCCTCCATATTTGGAATTAATATTTTAATTTGATTTGTTACTTCAGTTGTAATATTTACACTGTTTGCAGCAAGAGAAACAATCTGGTCGGCTGCTTGTTTACTATTTTCAGCTAATTTTCTAACTTCTGAAGCTACAACTGAAAATCCTTTACCCTCTTCACCAGCCCGTGCGGCCTCTACAGAAGCATTAAGAGCCAAAATATTTGTTTGAAAAACAATATCATTAATTATCTTTATCCTTTCAGAAATATTTTTGATAGACTCTAAACTACTATCTGAAGAGATACCAATTGACTTGATATCATCAGCCACTTTATCTGAAATCTTTTGTGTTTTAGCTGAAGAATCACGATTTTGTTGAATATTAGCAGCCATCTGTTGCATAGAAGAAGAAACCTCCTGCACGGATGCAGCCTCTTTTTGAGCGTCCTCAGATAACCCTATGGAAACTTCACTCAACAAAGAGCTAGCTGTCACTAAAGAATCTATGTTGTTTTCAATATCACTAACTACTGTAGTAAAATTATCACGTATTTTTTTAGTTACGTACAACAATTGCCCTAAATCAATATTTGGATTAGCCCCTTCAGTATCTACTTCTACAGTTAAATCTCCTTCAGCAATATCATTTAAACGAGATATAGAACGAGCTAAAGGCTTAACAACACGTATTGACGCAATATAAAAAAGAAGAACACTCACTAAAACATTTATCAATGTAATAACCAGATTGGCCAAAGCATTGCCATCGTACATTTCGTGTCGAATATTAATAGTAAGCATTAAAAAAAGGAGATTAAATAGCCATAAAAGACCAACTTTTACAAATACAGAATATTTGAATGAGCGCATAAGTATCCAGACAGCAGCACCACCGCCTAAAACGATACTAGTAAGAATATTTAAGTAAAAATTCATAATTTAGGTTTTCAAATTTAAGGTAATGTTAATATTATAAGCAGTATGTTTTAAATTAAAAGATAAATGTTGTGATAACTTATAAATCACAATAAAAATAAGCTGATATTTTATCAATATCAACTATTTGTATTAAATTAATGTTAACTAGATATTACTTAGCTATTTTTTTGTATATTTATTATTTAATAAAAGATATTATTATGAAATCATTTGGAAAGTTTTTAGGCGGATTAGTTGTGGGAGCTGCAATAGGTGCAACAGTTGCACTTTTATATGCACCACAAAAAGGTGAAGATATGCGCAAAGAGCTAAAAAAGAAAATAGAAGAGTTTCAAGACGAATTGTCCGTTCTACAAGAGAAGCTTAAAGATAAGAGCGGAAAAGTCAAGGATGATATTAAAAAAAGTATCTCAGAAATAGAGGAAAAGATTGCTGATTTAATGAAACAATATAAAAAAGTATCATAAATATCAGGTATATTTATAATTGTTGAAATTTAAAAAGCAGATATGTCCAAAAATAATATTGTTGAAAGTTTAGATTCACTTAAAGAAGAATTTGAAGACTACATTGATAAAGAGTTAGAATACAGAAAGATGATAACAGTAGAAAAAGTATCAAAACTCTCTGTTTCAGTAGTTTCTAAACTTTTATATCTATATCTTCTATTATTTATACTACTATTTTTATCAATAGCAGCAGCTTTCTTATTAGGTGAAATAACTGGTTCTAATAGTCTAGGTTTCATTGTAGTATCAGGTTTTTATTTAGTTTTACTTTTATTATTTATTCTATTAAAGCCATATATTATCGAAAAGCCTATAATTAAAGCTTTTATAAAACTGTTTTTTCAAAAAGAAAAATAAATATGGATAAAAATTATATTTCAGAAATAGATTCCTTTAAAAAACTGAGAGAAGCTAAAGATAAAAGTAGATTAGAAGCTCAATTAGCCAAAAATAGAGTTGAATTGTCATTATTTAAAGTGAGATTATCTCTATCACCATCAAATATAGCTTCATCTTTTTCTATATATATAAAAAAAACAGTTTTGAAATCTGCTTTTAATTGGGTCGAAAAAAAAATCTCCTCGAAGAAGTAATGAATATAATAGCTCTTAAAAGTATATTCATTA
>CAZHHH010000243.1:0-2712 GCA_964532085.1 uncultured Marinilabiliaceae bacterium | reverse complement strand
TAGGTATAACCTGCCATTGCACCTATCATTGGCAAATAGTCACCACGAACACTTTTAATCTCTTGCTCTTTTAGCTCAACTTGTTTTTGCATCATTATATATTCAGGACGACTTGATAAATCAGCAACTCCGCCAGAGAAGCTATTAATAGAAAGTGTATCCGTCAAAATAATATCACTATTCAAATCTAAACCAACTATTCTACACAACTGCATTCTTAACAGCTCTTTACCATTGATGGCTTTCTGCATTTGATATTTTATATTACTCGTTCGTGAAGAGATTTTTAATAACTCACCTTCTGTTGCCATCTCTACCGAAATCATATCGGTAATAGTCTGTTGAAGTGAGTCCAACAGAGCCTCATACTGTTTTAGCAGCTCTATTTTATCCTCTATCAAATAGTAGTTCCAGTATGCTTTTTCAACTTCTGCCACAACTTTCATTCGTGTTAGTTGGGTATATTGCTCAGTAATTTCAATACCTGTGTTAGCCATTTTATTTCCAGCAATAATTTTTCCACCTGCATAAATTGGTTGCTGTAAAGTTGCACCAACCATAAACATATCTGTTTTAAATTTCATCGGGATAGACTCAGGTATCATATCCGACACATCAATCATCATACCTCCCATTTCTGGAGGCAAAGGAATTGTCAATTCAGTGTTTGACATATCCATCTCCATATCTGCATTGAAATATGCATAAGTTGCTGAGGCATCTATTTTTGGAAAATAGGCAGAGCGTGCAACTCCTTTTTGAAGAGTAGCATTCTCATTCTGAAAAGTAGCAATTTTCATATCTTCACTATTCTCAAGCGCCATTTCTCTGCATTGTTGCAAAGTTAAATTTGCTGTTTGAGCATCAACTTTTATAAAACCTATTAAAATTATAATATATAGTAATATATTTCTCATAATCATCTATTTTCAAATTTACTCACTACGCATTTTGAGGCTTTTTCACTTTAAAAAGCAATGCATAAAATATTGGTAAAAGAATTAATGTAATAATAGTTCCGATTGTTAAACCACCAATTACTATAACAGCTAAACTTCCATACATTGGGTCAGGAATTAGTGGTATCATTCCCAAAATTGTTGTTGCAGAAGCCATAACAACTGGACGAGTACGATTGATAGTTGATTCAATAATTGCTTTATAAGGCTCTGTTCCTTCATTAGTCATTCTAGTTATCTCATCTACCAAAACTATGGAATTTTTAATTAACATTCCCAGTAATCCTACAGCACCAATAATTCCCATAAAAGTAAATGGTGTTCCTGTTAACAACATAGCTAAAACACAACCTATTGCAGCAAATGGAAGACAAAACAGTACTAAAAGCATTTTTTTAATACTATTAAATAGCAACAGTAGAATAACCAAAACTACAATTAATATTAGAGGTACATAACCTAAAATATTTAATATAGCTTCATTTTGTATCTTATCTTCACCCATCCATTCTGCATCATATCCCACAGGCAATTCAATAGCCTCAATCTGCTTTTTAATATCATTTTTTGCTGCTGCAGCGGTTGAACCAATTTCTGGTTCACACTGAACATTTATTGCTCTATCACCATTGTATCGATATATAACACTTTCATTCCACTCTACTCGTAAATCATCAACAACCTGACTTAGGGGTGTTGTTCTGAACATATTATCAACAATATCATCCATAGATAAACCACCTTGCATAATTGTAGGTAAACTAATATCATCAAAAGTTGGGTTTGGTATTGTACTCCAAACTGGCACCTCTGACAAACCGGTAATCTTCTCTTCTTTGCTATCATTTATTTTCAAATTAATGATAACCATTTTGTCATTTTCGTGAATTACTCCTACTGGCATTCCCTGCGTTGAAGCTTGAAGAGCATTGGCTATGTCACCACGCCCAATACCAGCACGATTTGCTAACTGGTCGTTATATTCAGCATAAATAATTTTTGTAAGAGGTTCCCAATTGTCTGTTACAGAATATTCATCAACAAGAGATGAACTTTTCATTATTTCCTGTGCTTCGGCTGACAATTTGTGTAAAACTGCAGGGTCGGGACCTGAAAATAAAATCTCGACTGAGTGAGTTGACTCTATAGAAAGTGAAAATTTTCTAACACGCACGTACGCATCAGGATATTCATCACGTATTTTTTGTTGAATCTCTGGTAATAATCTGTAAGCATCTTTATAGTCAGTGAAATTAAGAATTATCTCTCCATAATTATCACCACCCGAAGTCATTGCACGGGCAAGAGAATATCGTCCTGGTGTTTGACCTTGACTTATTGCTATATTATCAATCTCTTTATATTCAGATAATTTTTCTGTTATTTCAAGTAAATCATTCTTTACACGTTCTGAATTAGTTTGTGCTGGCAAAGTATATTCTACATATAGTTGATTATAATCAAAATCGGGGAAGAACTGCATCTTAACAACGGCAAATCCCCAAATGGATAATGCCAAAAGAACCATACTAATGGTGAAAGTAGTTAGTTTTCTATTCATAAAAAGCGTTAGCGACTTGCGAATAAAAGAGTGAATGAAAGATTCGCTATCTGGATTCTCTTTTTCTCGTTTTGATGGTTTATGGCGTGCCGGCAACATTTTACTTGCAAAAATAGGAACTTGCGTCATTGCAAGAAACCAACTTATGAGCAAAGAAATTGTCAATACTAAAAACAAATCTCTTGCGTATTC
>CAZHHH010000242.1:0-2730 GCA_964532085.1 uncultured Marinilabiliaceae bacterium | reverse complement strand
TTAAAGCAACAACAAGAAACCAATAACATATTCAATATTGTTCTAGGTGCAATTGCAAGTATTTCTCTAATTGTTGGTGGAATTGGTATTATGAATATTATGCTTGCCTCTGTTTGGGAGCGGATAAGAGAGATTGGTACGAGACAAGCAATTGGCGCGTCAAAAAAAGATATTGTTGTGCAATTTTTAGCAGAATCTACACTTATTAGCGTTTCTGGTGGTGTAATTGGAATTATATTAGGAATAATTTTAGCACAACTAATCAAAATAACAGCAGATATACAGACAATCGTAAGTTTTTTCTCTGTAATTATTGCATTTGGAGTATCGGCAACTGTAGGAATAGTTTTTGGATATATTCCAGCAAAAAGAGCATCAGACCAAGACCCAGTAGAATCTTTAAGACATTAATTTAAAGTAGAAAACATTATCAAAATGAAAAATATAACTATTATTCTATTACTATTAATTTTATTTTCTCCCTCCATAAAAAGTCAAGAAAATAATAGAGTCATAATTGAAATGACGTTAGACGAAGTTATAGAAATGGCTCAACGACAATCGTTATATAGCTTTAGAACAAAAAATATGTACCTTTCTAAATATTGGGAGTTTAGAAGTTATAAAGCTGATAAACTTCCTAGTTTAGTATTAAGTTCAACACCTCTCAATTATGACCGATCAGTAGTAAGTAGATATGATTCAGAAGAAGACGTTGAAAGATTTATACCACGTTCATATTTCACATCAGATGCTGCATTATCTGTTAGGCAAAATGTTATATTTTCAGGAGGAGTTTTTGATATAACTACTTCTGCAAATCGAAGCCAAAATTTAGATACTGATAAAGTAGATATTTCAACAGTTCCAATTAGTATTGGTTTTACTCAATCATTAAATGGATATAATAGATTTAGATGGGAGTCTAAGATTGAACCATTGAAATTTGAGCAGGCAAAATTAGAATATTTACAATCATTAGAGTCACTTTCAATACAAGCGACAAACTATTTTTTCAACACAGCAACGGCAGAGATAAATAGAAGAATAGCCGAAGTTAATTTCAGCAATGCTGACACACTTTATAGAATAGGAAAAGGGCGTTTTGAAATTGGAACAGTTACCCAAGATGAGTTATTAGATTTAGAACTCAGCCTTTTAAATGCTAGACTAGATGTTAGTCAATCAGAGATACGATTAAAACAAGCTCACGCTTCGCTTAATTCGTTCTTAGGTTTAGATGATGATGTTGATATTGTTTGTATTGTGCCAACAGAAATTCCTGAATTTAAGATAAATGTTGACCAAGCACTATCATTAGCAATTGATAACAATCCAAATGTTTTAGATTATCAACGACAACTTTTAGTTGCACGCCAAAATGTTGCTAGAACACGCTCTGAAAGTGGGTTGAGTGCAGATATTCGTGCAAACTTAGGTATAAATAAAACTGCAGACGATTTTACTCACGCCTATAACTCTCCATTTTCAGAACAACAACAAGTACGAGTTGGTTTAAGTGTGCCAATCATAGATTGGGGACGAAGAAAAGGAAGAATACAGATGGCGAAGTCTTCACAAGAAGTTACAGAAGCAACTGTAAAGCAATCTCTTTTAGACTTTGAACAAGATGCAATAATTTCTGTACTAGATTTTAATCTTCAAGAAGAACAAGTTGCTATTGCAGCAAAAGCAGACACGATTGCACAATTAGGTTATGAGGTTACAAAACAACGCTTTATGATTGACAAAGTTGATGTAATTAGATTAAATTCAGCTAGAAACTCACTTGATGCAGCTAAAAGAAATTATATTGATTCTCTTAGAAGATTTTGGGTTAGCTATTATGGAATTAGACAATTAACTCTTTTTGATTTTGAAAAAGAGCAAAATCTTATTGAAAATTTAGACGAACTCTTGCAAAAAAAATAATATTATGAATAAAAATAGATGGCAATTATTAATACCTCTTGCACTTTTGTTAATTGTATTATTGGGATATTGGTTATTAACAAGAGATAAAAACTCAGAACCAGATCACGTAAGAGTTACAAAAGGTGTTTTTGAAATAACTGTTTCTGCAACAGGTGAAATTGAAGCTTTAGAGTCAACTAATATAACTATTCCCAAAATTCTAGAAAGTAGTAATATTCGTGTTAGACATCTTGCCATCACTGATATGGTAAAAGAGGGAACTGTGGTGAAAAAAGGAGACTTTATTGCCACACTAGATCCTGCAGAAATTGAAGATAGAATTCGACAATCATTTGATAGACTCGAAAGGTTTAAAACAAACCTAGACAATGCACTTATAGATAGCTCCTTAGTTTTAAGCGATGCGAGAGATCAAATTCGAGTTGCCCAAGATAATGTTTATGACCAAGAAATTAAAGTTGAGCAATCACAGTTTGAATCCAAAGCTACACAAAGACAAGCACAAATATCTCTTGATAAAGCACATAGAAACCTTGAACAAAAAAGAAGAAATTATGATCAAACAAGAAGAAGACATATCTTAAATATATCACGTGCACAAAGCAAAGTAGACGAAGAACAAGGTATTTATGACAATTTAGAACAACTAAAAGCAGATTTATATATTACAGCCCCTACTGATGGACTATTGGTTTATGCTCGATATAGTAATCAAAAAATTAAAGTTGGCTCTTATGTTAGCAGATGGAATCCATTAATAGCAATACTTCCTGATTTATCAACTCTTCAATCTGT
>CAZHHH010000241.1:0-2744 GCA_964532085.1 uncultured Marinilabiliaceae bacterium | reverse complement strand
GATTTAGGAAGTTTTCCTTCGTCTTTTCTAGGATGTTCGTCTGATTGACGAAAAAAAGAAATTTACGATAACCCTTTGTGTAGAAATATAAAATAAGGCCAGCCATAATAACTGTTTTTCCGGAACCAGTTGCCATGTGAAAGAGATTGTGAATCTGCTTGTTTTTCCTTAAGTTTTCGTTCTCGAAGTACGTAACAAAATACCGAAAGGCCTTTTCTTGATAATCTCTAAGAACAATGCGGTCGGAAAGCCCCTGTTCTATAAACTCTGGCATATTTTTGAGGAAGCCGGCCTGTTCCAGGGATTCAATGGTTTGATACAAGAATTTCGCCATGTTACATGCCGCCCTCCTTTTTCATGCGGTAGAAGCTTTTCGTGAAAGCCTTATCCCTGTCATTAACCGCTAACTCTTCATCATCCATATCACAAAGGTTAACGTACAGCTTGTTTTTATCTATCAGTTCCATTACAAGTTTTTTTTGCTGCTCTAAAGGCATCAGGGCAAACTCATCCATGTGGACCCGTAAATCATCGGGCAGTACCGATGGAATGATAAGACCATTGTCCGTTACCTGATTCAAAATTGCTTGGACTTCCTCGGAAGTGCTTGCAGCCTGTAGGGCGGAAACGATGGATTCATTTTGCTCCATCAATTCGCAGTAAACGAAAGAACCTTTCTTGTCCTGTTCGATGACCGCATTCATTCGCTTTAACATAATTTCGACATGGTACTGTAATTGTTCGCAAAGAATATATTTTATATTTGTTCCTCTTCGTTTGTTAATTTCTGAAACTGCGTGAGCTGTTGTACCGCTTCCGGCGAAAAAATCCAACACTATATCGTCTTTACCCGCCATGAGCTGAATTATATCCATGACCGCATAAAGAGATTTGGGATAACTGAATTTATTCCCCCCTATAATCTTTTTGAGCAGGTTGGTGCCATGAAATTCCGATTGATATTTCTTGTCAACCCACACATTCTTCAAAACCTGTTGTTCATAATACCTGTGATATAAGGTAACTTTGTCATTCGTAATTTCGGCCTTAAAGTAGTTCCCTTGATTTAGCTCATCAAAAGTCTCTTTTATATTTTTCCACGAAAACTCACCAGTGTTGGTAATTGGCCAAAGCTCATAATAATCAGTGTTGTATCGGCTTGTGATGTCTTTTAAGTCCTTACTCACGTAAATTGGGTACCAATTATCAGGCCTGGCTTCCCTTGACCAGACAGTTCTCGCTCGAATGTACGGTTCCCACCTATAACGCCTTCCGGATTCATCTATTTCTGTGAAAGTCTTCGAAACCTTATCATCAATAGCTACTTGATTGAATTCTGCCGTGATTTTATTTTTTGCATAGACCAACAGATATTCACTATTAGCAGAAAAAAATTTTGCCTGATTCCTGCCTTTCGGGTTATGTTGTACGGTTATAATAGATATCCGGTTTTCAGCGCCAAATATTTCATCGCAGAGCGCACCCAAATAAAACAACTCTGCATGGTCGATTGCAACAGTTAGAAAACCTTCTTTTTTTAGCAGACGATACGCTAGCTCTAGCCTGTTCTTCATGAATGTTAACCACGAAGAATGGTTAAAGGAATTGTTATATGAAAAAGTATCAGTATCTCCTCCCGTGTTATACGGCGGGTCAATGTAAATACACTTTATTTGGCCTTCATATCTTTTCAGTAATGAAGACAAGGCCAATAAATTATTCCCCTTGATAATTAAGTTGTCCTTATCTTCAATTTCCGCAATTTCCTCAACGCCATCTGCGGAATACCTATTAGCATTGGTAAAAACCTTCGGATATAGGAGCCTGTTTACCTCATCCGGTGCCAGGTTTTCATTATAGAAAATTTCATCCCGCTTCTGATCTTCCTTTGTTTGGCCACCTTTAAGCACACAATCTTTATAGGGCCAGACTAATGTTACATCACTTTGATGGCTGATAAGATTTCCTTTACTGTCAGTTAAACCTACTTTATTCTTAAACATCGTATAACTGTCGGGCAAAAATTCCCGGGATTCCAGCACCCAGGCAAATTTCATTTTATCAAAAATCAGTGTCCCGTTAACTTCTACAAAAAAGTGGGGCTTTAGTGCTTCATTGCTCATGAGCATCTCTAGTAATAATCTGTCCATACCCATACACGCATCATAGACTTTAGTCTTAAGAAGTCTCCCATCTTCACCGAGAAAGCGGCTATCCTGTTTTAACGTTTGTTCGAGTGTTTTTAGGAACTTCATCTTGCCTCCCCCTTAAATATGCATTCAAGCCCATCACTTATATGCCGCCTCGCCTTTCTTAACCCAGTCATCTATTTCGCTAATTTTAAACTTCCACAGTTTACCGATCTTGTGGGCAGGCATCTGCTTTATGGCAACCCATCTGTAAATCGTATCTTTGCTGACACCCAAGTGTTCAGCGATTTCCCCCAGTGATGACCATTTTTCTGTAACCGTGTTATCCACCATGTGTCTCCTCCTTCACGGAATTGCTGCTTATAGCATAGCAAATGATTGCCAATATGTATAGGTTTTATTGGGGTTTAATACGTATTTATGGCGATGCTAATCATGTTAAGAACGCCAGTTGGAATAAAGAAAACGCCCCGTGGAAGTGGACCAAATGCCAGGCTGACCTACGTAAAAAGTATAACCTATTCGTAAACTTTCCTGGGGTTGTTTTTTGCAAGTACTTTTTCCCGGTTTATGCAAACAACCTTTCCAGCAGCA
>CAZHHH010000240.1:0-2777 GCA_964532085.1 uncultured Marinilabiliaceae bacterium | reverse complement strand
TTGTAAATTAATTAATCTTCCCTACTAGGCGTTGACCAAACTTTCATTTTCAAACATTGTTCATTGTACATTTCACATTGTACATTAAACCTTGTTTCTACAACCGTTTTGCTTTTTCTACGTATTTAACAATTAATTAATCTAACACCTTGTGTTTATTTATATTTTTATTATGAAAACAAAACTCTTATTACCCTTAACATTTATATTCTTTTTTATAAATTTTGGATATTCCCAAGATGAGATAACAATTGATGCTGATAGACCTGACCAAAGTGATGGTGTATATGTTCTTCCGAAAAATAGATTTCAGTTAGAAGATGGGTTTGTTTATGAAAAAGAGTTTCTTTCTAATGAGCTGATGCTTAGATATGGACTGACAAATTCAACAGAAATAAGATTTATTGCAGAAATTGGAAGTGATTTCAAGAAAACAGAACTGAATCCATTTGAAATTAGTGCAAAGCAAAGACTGTTTTTGCAAAAGGGAGTTTTTCCATCTGTAACATTGGTTGGATATGCTGAAATACCAAAATCTTCTCTAATGATGATTTTGTTTTTTCGTTATTATTTGCTTTTGAAAATGAACTTACTGAAACTGTCTCAATTGCATATAATATCGGCGGAATAGATAATTTTGAACTTGCTAAATTTTCACTCTGTTTCGACTTCAAATTAAATGATAAATGGGGTGCTTTTGCAGAGTTTTTCTCATATTTTGATTCTGATTATTCATCTAATAATATGGATTTTGGGTTTTTGTATCTGGTAAATAATAAATTGCAGTTAGATATTGCCTATGGCACAAAAATAGCTCCCAAAGTAGAGAATTCATTCATCACAATGGGAGCTTCAATATTATTTTAAAATATTTTATTCAGCTATAAGCAAGAAGTAATTTCTTCTGCCACGCTGAACTAATATATAGCTGTCATTTAGCAAATTATCGTCATTAACTATTAAGTCAATGGATTCAACTTTTGCTTTGTTGATGCTAACACCGCCACCTGTAACTGTTCTTCGTGCTTCCCCTTTTGATGGGAATACCTTAGCTTTGTCTGCAACTAAATCTAAAATATTTATACCACCTTTAAGTTCTCCTTTAGAGATATTGAACGTTGGGACACCTTCAAAAATATTAAGAAGAGTCTTTTCATCCATCTTTTTCAATGTTTCAGTAGTTCCTTTTCCAAAAAGTATTTCAGATGCTTCAATTGCTTGGTCCAATGCTTCTTGACTGTGAACCATTCTTGTAACTTCTTCAGCAAGTTTTCTTTGCAAAGCTCTTAAATGTGGAGCTTCTGCGTGCTCATTGGTCAATTTTTCCACCTCTTCCTTAGAAAGAAGCGTAAATATTTTTATATATTTTGCTGCGTCATCATCAGGGGTATTCAACCAAAATTGATAAAAATGGTATGGACTAGTTCTCTCAGGGTCTAGCCAAACGTTGCCCGACTCAGTTTTACCAAATTTTCCACCATCAGCTTTTGTGATTAATGGGCAAGTAAGAGCAAATGCCTCACCTCCTGCAACTCGACGAATAAGCTCGGTACCAGTAGTGATATTTCCCCATTGATCGGAACCACCCATCTGCAAACGGCAGTTTTTCTCTCTATATAGATGTAAAAAATCGTATCCTTGAACAAGTTGATATGAAAATTCTGTAAAAGACAATCCCTCTCTTTCGTCACCGGAGATTCTTGATTTAACAGAATCTTTTGCCATCATATAATTTACTGTTATATGTTTACCGATATCACGAATGAAATCAAGGAATGAGAACTCTTTCATCCAGTCGTAATTATTGACCATTTCGGCCTTGTTTGGCTCAGATGAATTAAAATCTAAAAATTTAGCAAGTTGATTTTTTATACACTCTTGATTATGTCTTAAAGTCTCTTCGTCAAGTAGGTTTCTTTCACTACTTTTCATAGATGGATCACCTATCATACCTGTAGCGCCACCAATTAATGCAATGGGTTTGTGTCCTGCCACTTGAAAATGCTTTAACATCATAACACTAACCAAATGCCCAATGTGGAGTGAGTCTGCCGTTGGGTCAATGCCGACATAGGCTGCCGTCATCTCTTTTTCAAGCATCTTATCTGTTCCTGGCATTATATTATGCACCATCCCGCGCCACGTAAGTTCTTCTACAAAATTCATTTATCTGATTTTAAAAATTTGTGCAAAGATATTAAAAATTTATTGCATCGAAATGTTATTGTGGTATTTAATTGAGATAGGGGTTAGGGATTAGGGATTGGGGATTAGGGATTAGGGATTGTGGCAAAACGTTGAGCCGTACTGAAAAATATTATCTTTTTGTTTTTTGATTGCTAAAATTTAAACAGCTAATTTCAAACCCCTCTTGCTTTCAGCTAGACACGGTAAAGAAACTTTTTGCATATAGAAAGTAGTTATTTTAAAAGTGAGTTTCTTAGGTTTTTTATTGTTATTTTCACTACGTTCTACCCCAAACCCCTAAAGGGGCTTATTACATATAGCAGATAACTATTTCAAAGGTAAATTACATTAATTTGGAAATTTTGATTTTATTAGAATTGAGGTTTTGTGTATATAGAATCCTCCTTAGCTTGCTGGTAGCCCCTTTAGGGGTTGGGGTTATATGAAATGGGAGTTCTAAGTTAGTGGTTAGGGGTTGTGGCAAAACGTTGAACCGTACTGAAAAAGGTTATATTTTTATTTTTTGAGGGTTTTGTCTAGTATCAAAAATTGAAATCACATATATTGTTGAGTCCGTAAATTTATAATAA
>CAZHHH010000239.1:0-2783 GCA_964532085.1 uncultured Marinilabiliaceae bacterium | reverse complement strand
CTATATTTTATCTCCTGCAGTTCAAAAGAAATATATTCTAAAATATCTTTAATTTCATCTATTGATTGAGTTTGATCTTTTAGTTCAGCAGTTCTATTGCCAAAATACCCAAATACACCATCTGCCTCAACGTTTCGATATTCATACTTCATAATCAGGTTATCATTTATATCTCCTACAGCCTCAAAGTCAGATTCTAATATCATATTAAAAAGACTATAGGTATCATCATGTGCAAACCTTAGAGTATGTCCTTGTGTATTTATTGCAAAATCATATGTGTCGGTATTATTTCCATCAGCATAAAAACTCCTTGTAATTGTTGGATAAAACTGCGGAAGTGTAATGTTTATATCTCCTTTGTAATCTACAGGAACATCAAATGATAATCTTAGTATTCCATGTGCTATGTAAGCAGAGTCATATCTTGCATCTTCATGTTCATTTAATGATATATCCTCTACTATTTTATAATGATCTCCACTTTGATTGTATTCTGACATTAAATAGCTTCTCTGAAAATCAACATCTTTCATTTTGGCTAAATCATCCCAAACAATATCAACATCTTTAGTAACGGAGAAGTTTACAACTCCTTCATCATCTACAAATATTCTTTTATCCTCAATATGTTCTATTGCATCTGCTAGAGTTGCTTTATAATATTTTATAAGAGGGACTGCAGCTTCATAAATGTTAGATTCGCTTAAATCTGTATTTGTCACTATATCATCTCCTTTACAGCTGTTTAGAGCTGTAAGGAGCAAAGCAAATGATGCTATTTTGAATATGTTTATTATCTTTTTCATTATTATTGGTTTTTCAGGTTATTCAATAACTTCTATTTCAACTCTTCTGTTTGCAGCTCTGCCTTCAGCCGTATCATTTGATTCAATCGGTCTATCAAATCCATAACCTTCAAACTGCATTCTCATTCCATCTACACCTTTTTCAATTAGATAATTTCTAACTGATTCAGCTCTGCTTCTTGAAAGTCGCTTATTAAAAGCTGCAGATCCTGTATTATCTGTATGTCCTGATACTTCAATGCGAATTTCTTCATTCTCTATTAATAGACGTGCTAACTTATTAAGCTCTGTAAATGATTGAGGTAATAAAGTTGCTTTTCCAGTATCAAATAGAATATTCTCAACCACTATTTTTGAACCTGCAGACATTTTTTGTAATTCAATATTCCTAATAATTAGTGTTGAATCACCAGAGAAAACAATAGGTAAATTTGCAAAGAAATATCCTTCAGCATTTACTTCTGTTATAAATGGTCCTTCATCATCAAGGCTAACTGTATATTTTCCAGAAAGCGTATCTGCATTTACAATTGTCACAGGAGTTTGAGAACCTGGCTCATAAAATGCTAATGAAGCTGCAACTGGTGTCTGATCTTTAGAATCTGTTACAACACCTGTCACAATGTAATCAATCTTGCTTCTAACTAGTTTGACATCGTGTTGGAACCTATCCTCACTATGGTCTCTTAACATAAATGTATCTGTCTGTGAGAAGAAATTGTTTGCACTAAATGTCATTATAACGTTATGTTTATCTCCAACTGTAACAGAATATGAACCATCGTATGAGTTGGTGTAGCTTCTACCAACGATGCTGTCTGAATCTATATCTTTAATAGAAATTGTAGCTGAAATAGGTTCATCATTAGCTTCGTTTAGCACTTTACCAAAAAAGGTAAATGGTGTAGCTAAGCGTTGTAACTGAAAATCTTGCCTTATTTGCGAATGCCTTTCTGTAGGCATTTCTAGAATTTCTGTTGCACTCAAATAACCATCAGCTTCTGCCTGTACGACGTAGTTACCAACATCTTCAACAGCTAATAAATATTCTCCAGAGATGCTATCTGAATTTGCACTAGAAACTAAGCTGTTGGTTATTCTATCTATAACCGAAACAGTTGCATAAATAGGTTTACTATTTTCAGAATCTAATACATCACCCCATATAGTGAAAGGAATTCTAATATCTTTAACAACTTGATATAAATCTAAACCACCATAGCCACCCTCTCTGTTAGATGCAACTATAGCAACTAGCGAGTCTGGAGTAGGGAAGTAGAATAATTCATCTGCTGCGGTGTTTATTGGATAGCCTAAGTTTATTGGCTCACTCCACGAGCCATCTTCTAAACGTTCTATCTTATAAATGTCATATCCTCCAAATCCCTCAAGTCCATTACTTGAAAAATAGATTGTTTGTCCATCTTCAGAAAAACTTACGCTACGTTCATCAAAGGATGAGTTTATAAACTGTCCTGCAGAAACTGCCCCTTTAACACGCTTGTGTGTTGCTGATTCAGAAAAATATATATCATATCCTTTTTTATATTTATTTTTGTCAGAAATAAAAGCTGCTTCTCCTAAAGATGATATTGAAAGGCCAGGAGTGTGAATAGTTCTGCGGTTTACAGCTCCTTTTACTTTTTTACGATCTCTTATCTGAGTTCCTTGAATTTGTAAACTAAAAATGTTACCTAAACGCTTTTTACCAACATAATATAATAACTGGTCATTAGCACTGTTTTTTCCAGCTACACTAACATTACCTTTTTGTTCTACATTTCTAAAATGTGTTGATGTTGTGCTTCCATCAATATTAAAATTAGTGATTTTAATATTCTCTTCAACAGAGCTTCGTAATACTTTTTTAGATTTCGATTTTTTAGGTTGACGCGAAGTGTAATATAAAGTATTAGAACTGTTTAAAATAACAGGGGAATACTCATCATAATAACTATTAACAGCTTCACCTAA
>CAZHHH010000238.1:0-2974 GCA_964532085.1 uncultured Marinilabiliaceae bacterium | reverse complement strand
AACTCTCATATAACCGCCCATTTGTTGCGCCCATCTCACCAAATCTGAGCGAATAGGCGCACCTTTATGGCGTTTTATTTTATAATATTTTATCAAATATAAACATATTTAACTTATGGAAAAATAAAATGTTAAGTTATAAATTATCAAATGGGCTTTTTACATTTTGTATATTTTTGTTTATATGTGTGTGTATAAATCTCAATGGCTTTACTGCTTTTACCCTAATAATTCTTGGATGTATCGTAATTATATGCCATTTTATAATAGCCGTTCGGGACAAGAAAGACGCAGTCAGTGTAAGATTTTGAGCTTTTTAATGGACAATTTAAAATTGTGATACAAATGTTTTCAGAATTACATTTTCTTCAAATACTGGGTTACAATAACGATATTTTGTCCTTCGATTCTACCTTCGACAAATTCGGGATTATTGGGGTCTAATCTGATGCCTCGCATTGCTGTTCCGCGTTTTGCAGTAAAGCCACCACCTTTTATTTGTAGGTCTTTAATTAGTACAACATTATCACCATTTTGAAGAATATTACCAATTTCTAAAGCTCTAACTATTCGAGATAGTAACGTTTTATCCGAATAATCTCAACCATAAAAAATGTTGATTAATTTTAATAAAATAATATTCTTCTCATCATCACGAATAGTTGCGTCACAATCGAATTTTTTGGAAAATAGCAAGATTAGTTATAGTTTAAATTTCGGAATCATTTTTTATCTTTCTTCTAAAATTTTTAACAGTCGTTCATTCAAATACAACTTCTCTTTACCAACTTTTACAGACTTCAAAAATTCGTTATCTTCCAAAATATTTAGATAATTACCGACTGTTTTTAAACTACCAATATTTTCATCTACTAAATGTTTACGTTTGGTGTAAGGTAAACGGAATAAAATTTCGACTAAATCTTTAGAGTAGACTTTTGGTAATTTTGTTTTTATTTCTTCGGCTGTTTTCTCTATAGCTTTTGTGATTTTATTCAAACGTTCCAAACCTTTATTAGAAGTTACTTCAATCATATCTAGCATATATAAAATATAATTTTCCCAATCGTTATCCTCCGTTACACCACGCAAACTTTTATAATAATCTGCTTTGTTTTTGATAATGTATTCACTCAAATAAATTGCAGGCATATCCAATAAACCTGAAACTTTGAGATAGAGCAACAGTAAAATTCGACCTGTTCTTCCGTTTCCGTCTACAAAAGGGTGCGTTGCTTCAAACTGATAGTGCATTATTGCCATTTTAATAAGTGGATCAACACTATTATCATCATTAATAAATTTTTCTAAGTTTGCTAATTTTTCACGAATTACGTCTTCGCCACTTGGTGGCGTGTAAATTACTTCACCCTTTGCATTGCGTAATGTTGTTCCCGGTGTTTTGCGAATAGAAGATTTATTTTGTTTTATGCATTGGACAATGCTTATACAAAGATTTGTTGTGATGAACGGTTTTTCCTTTAATTTTTCTAAACCTAACCAAAGAGCTTTTTTATAACTCAATACTTCCTTTGTTGATGCATTTTCTATTTTCTTTTCGGCAACTAATGATTTATATAGTTCATCATTAGTCGTGATAATATTTTCTACTTCTGAACTCGCTTTTGCTTCTTGTAAATAGATAGTGTCTAAAAACAAAGTTGGGTTTGGTAAATTCATTAAAGTTCCATTCAGTTGTGCTAATGCTCTACCTGCCGAAATTGTCTTACGAAGTATTTCTTTTGTTTCAACATCTGCTTTTGGTGGTAGCAAAGGCAAGTCATTATATGGTGTGTTTTTATCAAATTTGCTCATATTTCGACAGGCTCAATATAAATTTTGTTCAAGTGTAAGTTTTACTCTCGTTTCTAATACGGGGGTAAAAATACGAAAAAATTACTCGCGTTGTATCAATAGAGGTAGAAATTACTTTCGTTCGTTTTGAATTTATTTAAAATTATCGCCATCCTTTCGCTCGATTATGTGTTTTATATAACATTTCGCAACTACTTATGTCGGCTGCTCTGCCTTTGCTCCACGCTGTTACGTGGTCTGCATCAACATCTCTTAAACTCCAAACTTTTATTTTGTTTTCATTCTGACTATTACTAAATTCTTCTTTTGAAAAAGTTAAATTTGGACAATAAATTATCAAAACACAATTTGCTAATTAGAAGATTATATTTTTTTCAAATACTGGGTTACAATAACGATATTTTGTCCTTCGATTCTACCTTCGACAAATTCGGGATTATTTGGATCTAATCTGATGCCTCGCATTGCTGTTCCACGTTTTGCTGTAAAACCGCCACCTTTTATTTGTAGGTCTTTAATTAGTACTACATTATCACCATTTTGAAGAATGTTGCCATTGCTATCAATGTGTTTTATTGTATCTTCATCTTCAACTCCAGATTTTGCCCAAGCTAAAATTTCATCGTCAAGATAGAGCATATCTAATAAATCTTGTGGCCATCCTTCAGATTTAATTTGGTTTAAAATACGCCACGCCACTACTTGAACAGCTGGGACAGTGCTCCACATACTGTCATTTAAACAGTGCCAATGTACTGGTACTATTTTATCAGAATCGAGCAATTGCTCATTACATTTTTCACAAACCAAAATATAGTCATCTGAATTGTTATTTTGGGCAGGTGCTACTTCATAAGATGTTAGACCTTCTGTGGAAGAGCATAACTCACATTTCTCTCCACTTCTTTCAAAAAGTTCTTTTTCAAATATCATTTTTATATAAATTTGTTCAAAGATAAGATTTATATAATAATCCCATATTGTCCTTTAGGAAGATTATAGATAATATCTGTTTGTTTTTCAGGATGGTTCAAAATATTTCTAATAGTACAACCCTCTCGCCAAAGGTTAGACACGCAAAGTGGGGTGAATGTGATAAATCAGATGTATCCATCCGACTAACTCCATATTGTCTATTGTTTAAACTTGTTTAATCTTT
>CAZHHH010000237.1:0-2982 GCA_964532085.1 uncultured Marinilabiliaceae bacterium | reverse complement strand
ACTTATACAATTAAACAAAAAAAATCCTTAGCTTGACGGCTATGCCCTTTAGGGGGTTGGGGTAGAACGTAATGGAATAATAAAGAATCTTTGTGGTTAATGGACAATTTAGGATAATATAGATTAAGTTTAAAAAAAAATGGAACTTGCATTGTGCAGGTTCCATTTTTTTATTCTATATAGTTTGAATAGCTTCTAAAATCTCTCCACCTCTAACTATTGCTTGTTCATTTAGAGGCAATAATTTATGGTGACGTGGTGGTATTGATTCTTTCAATCCAGCCATAACACTATCTAAAGATACCAATGGTTTTATTTTAATATATGCTCCAAGAACAATCATATTAAAAATTTTGGTATTCTTCATTTTTGCAGCTTCCTCAGTTGCCGATACTTTGTAGATGTTAATATCTTTTCTAGTGGGATATTTTGTAATACCATTATCATCGTAAAGTAACAGACCACCTGGTTTAACAGCCTCTTCAAATTTATCTAAAGATTGTTGGTTTAGAATTATGGCTGTGTCATATTGCTTTACAATTGGTGAACTAATTTGCTTATCACTTAAAATAACAGTTACGTTTGCCGTTCCACCTCTCATTTCTGGACCATAAGATGGCATCCACGACACTTCCATATCTTGCATAACTCCAGAGTAAGCTAATATTTTACCCATAGATAAAACACCTTGTCCTCCAAAGCCAGCTATTATAATTTCTTCGTTCATAATTATATATTTTCAATTATTTGTAAAGGTTGGACTATTCATCTTTTAAATCGCCCAAAGGATAGTGTGGAAACATATTCTCTTCCATCCATTTGTTTGAGTCAACTGGATTTAGCTTCCAACCTGAACTACAAGTTGAAACTATCTCTATAAATGATGTTCCTTTATTCTCTTTTTGATTTTCAAATGCTTTTCTTATTGCTCTTTTGGCTCTTCTAACAGCTGCAGGAGTGTGTACTGCTTGTCTTGTAACATATCTAGTACCTGGAAGAGTTGCAATAATATCGGTCATTTTTAAAGGATTACCATCAATTTTTACATCTCTACCGTAAGGACTTGTAGCGGTTGGCATTCCTTCAATTGTTGTTGGTGCCATTTGTCCACCAGTCATTCCGTATATTCCGTTGTTGATGAAGAACATCACAATATTTTCACCTCTATTACAAGCGTGAATTGTTTCTGCAGTACCAATTGCTGCTAGGTCGCCATCTCCTTGATATGTAAATACATATTTGTCTGGTCTTAACCTTTTAACAGCTGTTCCAACTGCTGGTGCACGCCCGTGCGCTGCTTCTTGCCAATCAATATCTATATAGTTATAAAGCAATACAGAACAGCCAACTGGTGTAACTCCAATGGTCTCTTCTTGTATGTTTAACTCTTCAATAACTTCGGCAATTAGTCTGTTTACAACTCCGTGGCTACAGCCCGGGCAATAGTGCATAGGAGCATCTGTAAGTACAGCACTCTTTTTATAAACAACATTTTCTGCTTTTACTATCTTACTTAAATCAAATGCCATATCTATTTTCCTCCTATAAATTTATCCATTAATGCTTCAGCTACCTCTTCTGGTGAATGAACAACACCACCAACACGACCAAAGTGCTCAACTTGTACTTTTCCAGCAACAGAAAGACGAACATCTTCCACCATTTGCCCCATACTTAGTTCTACAGATAAAATACCTTTAACTTGTTCTGCTAATTTAGCAATCGGCTTTTTTGGAAATGGGAAAAGTGTAATAGGACGAAGTAATCCAGCTTTAATTCCTTGTTCTCTTAAAATTTCAACAGAGCGTTGCGCTATTCTTGCACTTGAACCATAAGCTACGATAAGATATTCGGCATCTTCGCACATAATCTCTTCATATCTAACCTCTTCTTCTTCCATTTGTCTATATTTAGCTTGAAGCTTGTGGTTAAATTGCTCAAATTTTTCAGGGTCTAACTCAACAGATGTAATAACATTTCTGCCTCTTGACTTTGGCTTCCCAACAGTTGCCCAAGGGTGCAACTCTGCAATTTCTTCGTTTGTCCAGCGTGGTTTATATGGTTTCAGCTCCACTTTTTCCATCATCTGACCAATCATTCCGTCAGATAATATCATTGCAGGATTTCTATATTTGAAAGCTAAATCAAATGCTAACTCAACAAAATCTGCCATCTCTTGAACAGATGCAGGAGCTAATACAATTACATTATAGTCACCGTGTCCACCACCTTTAACAGCCTGAAAATAGTCTGATTGTGCAGGTTGAATAGTTCCTAATCCTGGTCCACCTCTCACAACATTTACGACTAAACACGGAAGTTCGGCACCAGCCAAGTAGGTCAGTCCTTCTTGCATTAAACTAACTCCAGGGCTTGAGGAAGAGGTCATAACTCTTTTACCACAACCTGCACCTCCGTATAACATATTTATTGAAGCAATTTCACTCTCTGCTTGTAAAACAACCATTCCCGTTGTTTCCCAAGGTTTTTGAATCATCAGGGTTTCCATCACCTCTGATTGTGGTGTGATAGGGTAACCAAAATAGCCATCAACTCCACAACGAATTGCTGCTTCTGCAATGGCTTCATTACCCTTCATTAATCTTATATCTTTCATATTGTTTTTGTAGTTCTTATACTAAATAAGTATATGATTTAATTGTGGTTATATTAATTATGCACTTTTAGCTGGACGGAATCTATAAACTGTGATGCAGCTGTCTGGACATACTAAAGCGCAGTTTGAACAGCCTGTGCAAGCTTCAGGATTTTCCATATAGGCATAATTATACCCTTTACTATTAACTTCTTTATGTAGATTAATAACTTGTGTGGGGCAAGCTACTACACATAGGTTGCATCCCTTACAGGTAGGAATATCTACTTCGATTGCTCCTCTAACTTTTGACATAATAATTATATTTTATCTGTTAATTTTTTACAAATGTACTATTTAATTTTCATTTTATTCTTTCATTAATA
>CAZHHH010000236.1:0-3000 GCA_964532085.1 uncultured Marinilabiliaceae bacterium | reverse complement strand
TCAGAATAATTTGTTAGACCGTGGTTATACAGGACATGAGCATTTAGACCAGTTTGACTTAATAAATATGAATGGCAGGTTATATGACCCTCTAGTTGCCCGCTTTTTAAGTCCTGACAAGTATGTACAATCACCAGATTTTACCCAAAGCTATAACAGATATAGTTATGTTTTTAACAACCCATTAAAATATACCGACCCAACGGGGTGGATAGGTTCTAACACAACAGGTGGTGTGGGGGAATTTAATAATGGCATGGGGCCAAGTTGGGAGAGCAGACCTCCATCACAGCCCTATTGGATGGGATTGGATAAGGGATTGGCTCGAGCTATTGAAATGTCAAACAGGGATTGGGTAAATTATGAAGGAGCTCGCCATTCAGGTGGATATTATCAACGAGAATATTATTCAACAGCTTATACAACTGTAAGATATGATGGTTTCTTAAATAAATACACTCAAGAAACAGTAGTTGTAGGCTTTCACTTTGATAATTTTTATTGGAGTGGCAGTCCGCCTGGTGGAGGGAAAAGTTTTTCACTAGCTGGAATGTATTATCATTTTCAATTTGGTGGTGGCAAGCCATTGTATCTCAGTATGTCCACTGTGAATTTTGGTAAAGCTACGCAAAGAGACTTAGGATTGACAGGTATGCAAAGTGGAGAAACTAGACATGTGAACTTATTTGATGCAGGGCCTTTGAATTTAGCAGCTTTAGCATTTGGGAGGGTAAATATGAAATATTATGGCGATAATCAGTTTGCAATAGTAGGAGATGAATCCGCCGCATTTAATTTTGTGCCATTAATTGATTCAAGTGCATCAACTGCAAGAAATATAGGGAATGTTATTGGAGCTGCTATTAATTATAATATAGTGATTCACCCATTAGCAGCTTTATTACCATTAAGATTTGGTGGTTCATACCCAGTTTACTTTAATGGTACTATCAATATACCAGAATGAAACTATGAAAAAATTAATAAATACGTTTATATTAACTGTCTTACTAGTTACTAATAGTTGTACTAAACAACCTAATTTAGGTAATGGATATAAATTAATTAGTGATAAGAATTATTCTTTACAGATAGTGAATTCAGAGAATACGATAATGGTTAGTATGCATATTTTAGAGTATGCCTTTGACTCTACTTTTATTATTGCATCACAAAGACCTTGGGATATTCCTGAATTTACAGGAATAAAAGAAATGACATATAAAAAAAGAAATGAAACTTTTAAGAATAGTTCATTCTGTCAGTATTGGATAATAAACAAAAAAGAAAAATGCGAATATTCATTGGACTCTTTAACACAGGATGTTCGATATTCTAATGTTTATGGACCATATAACAAAGATGATTATCTCAAGAAGCGTAAAGAGTTAAATGTGTCACAAAAACTTATCTTAAAAGAAAAATAAGGAAGTAAAAAAGAAAACTAAATAAGTACGGTTTTTTACAAAAAAACATTTACACTCTGCATTTCTATAAAATTTTGCCTTTGATAAAATTGTGTAGAGATACAAAGTATTATAGTGCCAGAGTTGCATGTATTTCTTTTGTTGTTTGGGCTGTTGAAAAAGGTATTAGAGTAGCTGATTTAGTATGAGGAGAAAAACTTTATAATTGGATAGAAATAAAAATGGAGAAATAAACAATGAGAATTTATAATTATTTATTTTATAAATCATATCTTTTGGCACAACGCTCAAGGAATTTTGATGATACGCCTGTTTTGGGAGGGATTATTTTTATTACTGGATGTTTAATGTTTAACATTTTTACCATAGCTATATTTTTAGAAGGAGTTGGTTTTCTTGAAGGTTATCCATTTAAAGAAAAATACAAATACCCTTTTGTTTTTTCTTTGATTTTTATATTATTATTTTATTATCTGTATAAAAATAAATATAATAGAATAATCGAAAAATATGAAGAAAGAAATAAAGGGAAAAATCAGATTCACCCAATCATAGTAATTGCTTTTTACTATTTAATAAGTTTTGGCTTGTTATTGTTAGCTGGATTATATAAAAATCAAGATTGGATATTTGCTAAATAAATCAAAATTGATAAAAGTTTATACAATGAAAAAATTTCTTATAATAATCAGTTATAATTCTAGGAAAATAACAGCATGGATATTAGCTCTTTATTTATTCGCTATGTTTTTATTAAAAAGCAAATATAGCGAAGAGATAGAAAGAATTAATTTTCCCGTTATTTTTTTATTTGTAGGATTATATATCGGAATGAGTTTAATGGCTATAAGTATTAAATATCTAAATAAACAATCAACGAAAAGTCATCCATTATATAATAAATTGACAAAAAAATAACTCTTTTATGTTATGCTTGTAATGTGGTTCATCTTTTACCTTTTTATCTATTATAATTATATCTGAATCTTTCTGTTGTGAAGAATTTTGCATTATTTGCTTAAATCATAATTATTAATATGAAAAAAACAGTCTGGAACTGGAATATAATGTATTTTAAAAAAATAGAAAGTTGCCACCTGGTTATAAAATTTTTAGATAATATATGAAAATTAGATTAGTATCCTATTTAGATCGGAAATGTGCTGATAAGGCACTGTTTATTAACGATCTCTCAAATGAGATAAATAGCTTTTTTGAAACTAAGCATTATGGAGATTCTTTATGCGAAATATATTTTGGCATTTTGGTGTTTAGTGAAATGTTTATGGAATTAAGCAAGCCAAGAAGTCCTAAATATACAAAGTCAAAAAAAACATTTGAATATCAAAAAGAGTTTGGTTTTGAACAATTCCAAACTTTAGATAATAAAGCTTTAAGAACATTGATACTTGAAGGAGTATTGGAAGTCCTTCAAGTAATATCAGAAAAAGTTAAAGATTTTGATATTAATGCATTTGAAAATGATTTAAAACAGTTTATGCTGTATGAATAAGAATGTTTTTTAGATATGAAGTTACATTTGGTACAAAGCATAGGGAGACATCTTTTGGAG
>CAZHHH010000235.1:0-3010 GCA_964532085.1 uncultured Marinilabiliaceae bacterium | reverse complement strand
TAAAAAAGATGATTTACTTTGATAAATATATTATATAATGTTAATTATATTTAAATTAGGTTTCTTTCAAAAATTAGTAGGTTCAAAATTTGTAGATATTGCAAAGTTTCCATTATTTTTGACTTTATAAGATTATTAAAATCTGTTATAACAGCTTTTGTTTATTAAGAGTTTGTTATATATATTTGTTAATAAACCAATACCATCTTGACAATGGAGATCAAAAAATTACCAAAAGTAGATTTAGAAAACAAGAAAGCCATTTTATTTCAGATTGGTCTTGTTTTTGCATTATCCTTTGTGCTTATTGCTTTTGAGTGGACAACAATGGATGTTAAGGTTGACTTAAGTTTAGTTGATGACACTGAAGCAGTAGAAGAAGAGATTATTCCAATCACTCGGCAAGAGGAAGTAAAACCACCACCGCCACCACCGCCGCCAAAAGCAGCAGATATTTTAAATATCGTTGATGACGACGTGGAGCTAGATGACGAGCTTGAAATTATGGATACCGAAATGGATGAATCTGTTGAGGTAGACTTCACAAACATAGATTATGACTATGGTGAAGAAAGAGATGAGGGTGAAGTGTTTATGATTGTAGAAGAGATGCCAGAATTTCCAGGAGGTACTGCAGCACTACAAAAGTATTTAGCAGAATCTGTAAAATACCCAGTAATTGCGCAAGAAAATGGAATTCAAGGTAGAATCTACGTACAATTCGTAATTAACTCTAAAGGTGAGGTAACTAACGCAACTGTTCTTAGAGGCGTTGACCCAAGCTTAGATAGAGAAGCATTAAGAGTTGTTCAAAGTATGCCTAACTGGAAACCAGGTAAGCAAAGAAACAGACCGGTACGAGTATCATACACAGTACCTATTAATTTCGTTCTACAATAGAAAAGAAATTTATAAAATATTAAAAAGGGAATCAGAAGTGGTTCCCTTTTTTTGTGGGAGATATTTTATTTTCATATTCTATTACGTTTTTATTTTTCTACTATTTCTATCACGCTCAACCCCAAACCCCTAAAGGGGCTTATTACATACAGTTAATAGCAATTTCAAAAGCATATCTCGATAATTTGAAAATACTATCTTTGTTAGCCATAGAAGTTTTGTATATATATAGAGTCCTGATTAGCTTGCTGGTAGCCCCCTTTAGGGAGTTGGGGGTTAAAATTAGTTATTTAAAAGAAAACAACATTCAGTGAAGCTAATTTGGGGATTGACATATTTCCTTCAAAATAAAAACTTATAAATAGTTAATATACTGCAACAAAGATTGCAAATGTAACATATCAAAATCGCGAACTACTTGAGTTTTAGATTGTAATGTATTTTTGCCAAACCTAATTGTTAACGCTCGTTAATTGGCAGGTTGACAAAGAGTTAGAGCTTTTGTAAATTATAGATACAAACCAATATAATCTAGATATGAAAGCAAAAAAATCTCCCCGAGTAAATTTAGAATCTCTAAAGCCTATTTTTATGCAGATAGGATTGATTCTATCCCTAGCGATGGTTCTCATTGCTTTTGAATGGAGCTCCACAGAAATTAGAGTAAGTGCGTTTGTTAGTGATGGTGACATCTTTATTGAAGAGGATTTTATTCCTGTAACTCGTACAGTTACGATACCACCTCCACCACCTCCAAAACCAAAGCCTGCAGATGTCTTAGTTATTGTTGATAATCTAGACGATTTAGATGATGAGCTAGAGCTAGTTTCAACTGAATATAGAGAAGATTTATCAGACTATTTGACTGATTATAGCTATGGAGAAGAGGAGTATCGTGAGCCGTCGACATTTTATATTGTTGAAGATATGCCAGAATTCCCAGGTGGCGAGATTGCGTTACTAAGATATTTAGCAGAGAATGTTAGATATCCAACAAAAGCTCAAGAGACAGGTATTCAAGGTAGAGTTCTTGTAAAGTTTATTGTTAATCAGTTTGGTGAGGTTTGTGAAGTTGAGTTAGCTAGAGGCATTCATCCAGTTATTGATGTTGAAGCTTTGAGGGTTGTAGAGAATATGCCAAACTGGAAACCAGGAATGCAGCGAGGTGTGGCTGTTAGAGTCTCATTCACTGTCCCGATTAGTTTTGTGTTACATAGATAGTAGTTTAAAAATAGATAATAAAAAATGGGGAGTCGATTTGGCTCCCCATTTTTCTATATTTTAAAATGATTTACAACTTTTAGAAAGAAAAATCTATTCCAATTGCAAATAATTTATTTGTTCTTGTGTAAATATCTGTTCCTGGTACAAAATCATCTGTTCCTGGTATAGGTGTATTATTATAGTTACTAGATGTTTTTGTGTAATCTGAATAATTTGTAAAGAAGTATCCAAGGTTAAGTTGTGTTTTCTCAGATAAGTTTACTGCACCACCAAAACCGATGGAATATGAATCCATTGTGAAACTTAAGTCTGATTGATAAGCATCAGTAATACCAAATTGAGTAATTTGACCACCTGTACTGATTAAAAACATATCGTTGATACGGAATTCTAATCCTGCAAGATACTCATTGGTGTTACCAGAAAGATGCTTTTGTTTATCGTTAGCCATTTTTGCATCTTTATCAAAGAAAGTGTGATATCCTACACTAGCTGTAAGTTTCGGAATAATATCGTAAGATGCACCAATAGTAAATAGAGCAGGAGAGTCGTGAGCAGTATTTACACCGTCAGCAAACATTCCTGTGTCATCTACTTTTGTTCTGTTTTCAACATTTAGGCTGTTTTTGAATTCATATTTTGCACCAATATTTAGTCCTTCATAGTTAAAATGTAGTCCAATAATAGGAGCAACTCCCCAACCAGATTGTTTACTTTCTAAATGAACACCGTCAGCTGCCATTTTTTTAGGAAGTGCAAGTTTTTGTTGCGTTTCTGCATCAAGCAATCCACTTCCCTCTGCCATTCCAAAGATTAGTGTTGGGTCCATCATTCCGCTATATGTTGGAAGTCCAGCTGCATCTAGACCCTCAATATTCATATCAAG
>CAZHHH010000234.1:0-3054 GCA_964532085.1 uncultured Marinilabiliaceae bacterium | reverse complement strand
TTATTATATTTGATTGGATAGTGAGCAATTGCTATCCAATTTTTTAATTATAAAACTGAGATATGGATAATCTAATAAAAAAGGCAGCTGAAAAAATTATTAAATCAAAATATACATTCGCATATACCGGAGCTGGTATTTCTGTTGAGAGTGGAATTCCACCATTTAGAGGAGAAAATAGTTTATGGTCAAAATATGATCCAAAAATTCTTGATTTGACATATTTTAAAGCTAATCCCAAAGATTCGTGGGAGGTTATCAAAGAGATATTCTATGATTTTTTTGGAAATGCAGATCCAAACAGAGCTCATAAGGTATTGGCACGTATGGAGAGTGAGAATTTATTGAAATCTATTGTTACTCAAAATATAGATAATTTGCATCAAGCGGCAGGCTCAAAAACTGTTTATGAATTTCACGGTAATTCCCAAAAGCTGGTTTGTATGTCGTGTAATGATTACATCACAGCTGATGAGGCAGACTTTAGTGTGTTGCCTTTAAGTTGTAAAAAGTGTGATGGATTGATGAAACCAGATTTTATTTTCTTTGGCGAGCAAATTCCACCATTTGCTTATGAAAAAAGCCTTGAAGCGGCCAAACAAGCTGATGTATGTATTATTGTTGGTAGTACGGGTGAAGTTATGCCTGCAGCAATGATTCCTGTTGAAGCAAAGCGTAATGGTGCGTTTGTTATTGAAGTAAATCCTGATGAGTCGTTATTTACAAGAGATACGACAGATATTCATTTACAAGGAAAAGCTGGGGATATTTTTGAAATATTGGAGAGGGAGATTTTTAAAGGTGGGTAAGGGGGTTGTTTCCCGTAATTTTTAGTGTTGCCCACAGATTCCACAGATTTTCGCAGATTTTTTTTAATGTGTCACACCTACGGTGCTTAATTCAAAACGTATATTCATTTTCTACAAAGATTTCACACCTACGGTGCTAATGTTATTAAATTTTTGCGATTTCTCAACTCTGCGGTGAAATTATCATCTGCGTATATCTGTGAGATCCGTGGGAAATATTTAAATTAGTACTTACATAGTTTTTTAAAACCCTTTTTTAATTATTCCAAAACTTATCTTCTTCAATTTGTTTGATAAAATATTCTGCACTGTCTTTTAATGAAATTCTTTTTAGATTTGAATTTTCATTTACGCTTGTATCAGATTCTAAATCTTCAAGTAAAACAAGAAATTTTTTGAAATAAGTAAGTGCTTTATCATAATCTTTTAAATCGTTATAATATATGTTAGCAATGTAGAAAATCACATCAGGTTTGGGAACATTGTTATATGCTATTTGATAATTATCAAGTGCTTTCTCAAATTCATTTGTTCTTATATAAAATAGTGCCAGTTCAGTATGTATTGCAGAAACCACAATTGGACTTGGCTCTAATAATTGCTTGGCATATTCAATGTAATATAATCCTGATTCATTATGGTTTCTTTTCAGATAACTTAAACCTAAAAAGAAAGAAGCATCAAAATCTTGATCATTTTTTTCTAAAGCTTTAGATAAGTTGTCAATAGCTTCATCAAAGCCATTTAAGTTATATTGCGAAATACCTAAATTTTTCAGTATAAAACTTGTTGAATCTCCACTATTAACTAAATCTTGAAAACACCACTCTGCCATTTGAAAATCCTTTATGGCATAACTTGCAATACCTTTGTATTTTATGAATTTTAGATTTGTAGAATCATTGTCAAGTACATAATTGCATAAATTTATAGCTTCTATATATTGTTTATTTTGAATATATAGATTTGTTACTCTTTGTAAAATTATTTGATTATTTGGGTTTATATCTATTACTTTATTGTAATAGTTAATAGCAAGGTTTATACTGTCAATTTTTGCATAATTACGTGCTAACAGTTCTATGAGTTCAGTATTTAAACTGTCCGTTTGGACTGCATTCTCAAGAAGTTTAATTGCTTTATTATTTTTGTCATAAAATTCTAAAACTTTTATTTGCTTAACAAACAGTTCATAGTTGTTATCATAGATTTCTAATAATGGTAGTGCTTTGTTGTATCGACCCTGACTATATAGTGTATTTGCTAGAAGTATCTTAAGTTTATCTTCGTCAAATTGTTCACATCCTCCCTCTAGAGTTTTTATTGCATTATTGAAATCTCTTTTTTGTATTAAAACTCTTGAATACCAATAATAATCATCAATTGTTTCAAGTTTATTGGTTTTAATGGCTATTGAATCGTATTTTTCTTGAAAGAAAAGAAAATCATAATTCTGGGATGAGATTTGAGTTGTAATAATAATTGATACTATTAATAGGTACTTTTTCATAATGTGAAATATTGGTTAAGTATTTTATATAAATGTAATTCTTATATAACAAATAAACAAAAAAATATTTAGATTATATTTGATTTGTGAGAATAAATAAATTTTACCGCAGATTCGGCAAGCTCACTGACCGCAGATTTCACAGATTCTCGCAGATTTTTTTAATGTACAATTTATATGTCACATCTACGATGCTTAATTTAATACGTATATTTATCTTTCTACAAAGATGTCACGCCTATGGCGCTGATGCTATTAATTCTTTGGCTCTCTGCGTCTCTGCGGTGAAATTATCATCTGCGTAAATCTGCGAGATCTGTGGGAAATATTAAAAGTATTGCCCACAGATTCCACAGATTTTCTCAGATTTTTTTAATGTGCAATTTTATGTGCCACACCTACGGTGCTTAATTTAATAGGTATATTATTTTTCTACAAAGATTTCACGCCTACGGCGCTAGTGTTAATAAATCTCTCTTCGTTTTTTCAATTCTACGGTAAAATATCTGCGTAAATCTGCGAGATCCGTGGGAAACATTAAAAGTATTGCCCACAGATTCCACAGATTTTCACAGATTTTTTTAATGTGCAATTTATATGTCACACCTACGGTGCTTAATTTAATAGGTATATTTATCTTTCTACAAAGATGTCACGCCTACGGCGCTGATGCTATTAATTCTTTGCGTATTCTATGGTTAATCCAAATTTTTTTACAATATATTTTATATTTTC
>CAZHHH010000233.1:0-3093 GCA_964532085.1 uncultured Marinilabiliaceae bacterium | reverse complement strand
ACAGACCACACAGAAGTAGATGATTTAGAGGACACTACAGAGCTTTGGAATCAACAAATTGAAACATTAAAACTACGTTTAGGTTCTTCTTAAAGATAAATAGTCCTTTTTTAAAGAACAATTCACTAAATTTGCATCCATAACAAAATGTTTTGGATGTTTTTTTGTTTTTACTATTAATTTTTCATGAAAAGGCTGACCAGATTTATATTTAAAAGTTTTACCGGGCCATTAATTATGACCTTTTTAATTTCCATGTTTATATTGGTTATGCAATTTTTATGGAAATATGTTGACGACCTTGTTGGCAAAGGCTTAGATTGGGGTGTTATGTTAGAGCTACTTTTTTATGCATCGTTACAAGTGGTGCCAATGGCTCTTCCTCTTGCAATATTACTAGCATCAATAATGACATTTGGCAATTTAGGAGAAAACTATGAACTCACGGCACTAAAGTCAGCAGGTGTGTCAATTTCTCGAACTATGCGGCCACTTATTATATTTGTTACTATAATATCTATATCAGCTTACGGTTTTTCTAATAATGTATTACCAGTTGCAAACTTAAAACTTGTATCTATTTTACATGGTATTCGTCAAACAAGACTAGAATTAGATATAAAAGAAAAAACTTTCTATCAAGGTGTGGATGATTTCACAATAAAAGTAAACAAAAAAGAGAAAGATGGTAGTATGCTTCACGATGTTATGATATACGACCATCGTGACCGTAGAGCTGTTAACAGCAATGTTACATTGGCTGATTCTGGCAAATTACAAATGTCTGCCGATAAGAAAAACTTGTTGCTAACTCTATTTGATGGTGTACGATATGATGAGAATGTAGGGATTGGTAGCGATAAAAAAACTCAGAGCAAGAAAAACGCCGAATTTAGAACAGACATCTTTAGCAAGCAGACAGCTGTACTACAAGTGCAAGGATTTGATTTTTCTAAAACAGATGAAGGGTTGTTTAAAGGTAGCGATAGAATGAAAAACCTTAAACAATTAGCTCACGATATAGATTCACTTGAAGGAGAGCGACAAATTTATATAAACTCAATAACAGACCGCTCTCAAAACTTCTATTTTAATAGAATGCGCGAACCAAGAGCTGAAAGAGTAGAAACTATAAGCAACTCAGATATAAGTGATATAGACTCTATATATAACGAACTATCTTCACAAAAAAAACAATCAATATTACAAAAAGCGATAAGAACAACAAGAGATAATAAACAAGTATTGGATGATCAAATGAGGTTTGTAAAAATTGAAGATAATCGTCTAAGAAGGCATAAAATGGAAGTTCATAGAAAATTCACTTTATCATTTGCATGCTTAATATTTTTCTTTATTGGTGCACCTCTTGGAGCTATTATAAGAAAAGGTGGACTAGGTATGCCAGTGGTTGTATCAACATTGTTCTTTATTGCATATTATATAATAGATACTATGGGTTCAAAATTTGCTCGTGAAGGTGTTTGGGAGATATACCAAGGGATGTGGTTATCTTCTGCAGTTTTGTTACCCATTGGAGTATTTTTAACATATAAATCAACAACCGACTCGGCTCTACTTAACTCAGAAGCATATTATATGTTCTTTAAAAAAGTTAAAGACAAGATTTTATTTTTTAAAAAATAAGAATATAACTTATATTGACACAATTATATATTTCACATTATGACAGATCAATCAAAATTTAAACTCGACGACATAGAAGAAGCCGTAAAAGCTATTAAAAATGGCAAAATGGTTATTGTAGTAGATGATGAAGATAGAGAAAATGAAGGAGACTTTATTTGTGCGGCAGAACTTATGACTCCTGAGAAAGTCAATTTTATGGCTACTCACGGACGTGGTTTAATTTGTGCTCCACTAACCGAAGAGAGATGTGATGAGCTAGAACTTGAACTTATGGTGGGTGAAAACACATCTTTACATGCAACACCTTTCACTGTTTCAATAGATTTAATCGGTCATGGTTGCACCACAGGAATATCTGCATCAGATAGAGCTAAAACAATTCTAGCACTTTGTGACCCAAATACAAAACCAGAAGATTTAGGGCGACCAGGACATATTTTTCCACTTAAAGCAAAATCGCGCGGTGTTTTAAGAAGAGCAGGACATACAGAAGCTGCAGTTGATTTAGCAAGAATGGCAGGACTATATCCAGCTGCAGTGCTTGTTGAAATTATGAATGAAGATGGAACAATGGCTCGCCTACCAGATTTAATGGAACTATCTAAAAAGTTTGATATGAAGATTATTTCTGTAAGAGACTTAATCGCATATAGACTTAAAAATGAGAGTTTAATAGAAAAAGGTGTAGAAGTATCTCTTCCGACAGCACACGGTGATTTTAGATTCATTCCGTTTAAACAATTATCCAACGGTCTTGAGCATATGGCTTTAATCAAAGGCGAATGGGAGCCAGACGAGCCAGTATTAGTAAGAGTTCACTCAAGCTGTGTAACAGGTGATATTTTTGGCTCTCTAAGATGTGAATGTGGCGAACAACTGCAAAAAGCAATGGAAACTATCGAAAAAGAAGGAAAAGGAGCAATAGTTTATATGAATCAAGAAGGAAGAGGAATCGGACTGATGGGAAAAATTGAGGCATATAAACTACAAGAGGAAGGATATGACACAGTTGAAGCAAATATAAAATTAGGTTTCCAAGCAGACGAGCGTGACTATGGTGTAGGTGCACAAATATTAAGAGAACTTGGAATATCTAAAATGAAATTAATGACCAACAATCCAGTAAAAAGAATTGGACTTGAAGGTTATGGACTTGAAATAGTAGAAAATGTTCCCATAGAAATAAAACCAAATCCACATAACCAACAATATATGGAGACAAAAAAAAGCAGAATGGGGCATAATTTGCACTTTTTTAAATACGAGTAATGGTGGCCCTATGTGGCCGTCCAACACATTAACAATCTACAATGAGCAATTATCAATACAATGAGCAATGGACAATTAACAATCTACAATGAGAAATGGACAATGAGCAATGAATGATGAATGATGAATGAATAATGAATAATTTACAATGAAATTAAAAATTAAACATTGAAA
>CAZHHH010000232.1:0-3096 GCA_964532085.1 uncultured Marinilabiliaceae bacterium | reverse complement strand
TCTTGTGTCGCAAATGGTACAGGCGCCGCCCTGGATTCCATAGATATGTTAGAAAAAAGTAGAAATAGCAAAGAGAGTTATGCATAAATTTAGCCAAAAGACCTATAGAAAAATATGGTTTAAATCGATAATATATATGTAGACTGTAATTAAATGAGGTGAAAATATGTTCAGAGGTTTATATACAGCGGTATCCGGCATGCAAACAGGCCAAAAAAGGCTGGACATTGCATCAAACAACATGGCAAATATAAATACAACCGGATTTAAAAAAGATGTCATAGTATCAGAAGCATTTCCGGAAGTGTTGATAAAAAAGATAAATGGACAATTACCCACAGAGCCTGTAAGAACAAATGGCAATTTAGAAGTAAATAGAGATGGCGAGGCATTTAATATAACTACAGATAGAGGCTTTTTCACGGTAAATAGTCCCATGGGTACAAGTTACAGCAGAGAACTAAGTTTTGCTGTGGACGAAAATGGATATTTAAGAACCTATGTACGCAATATCGAAGGTGAAATAGATACTTCTGAAGGAAATTTTGTATTAGACAGTCAAGGTGCAGTAATACAGGTACAAAGCAGGAATATTAATATAAACGAAGAAGGGCAGCTAGTAGTTGACGGTGCCACGGTTGCCGATTTAATATATAGACCGGCCTCTGATGTTATAGGAACTATAAACAGCGGGCGCAGATTCGAAAGAACACATACTAATTTTGCCCAAGGAACATTAGAGGAAACAGAAAACAATTTAGATTTTGCTATAGACGGAAAGGGATTTTTTAGGGTAATGTCACCAGAAGGCGAGATGTATACCAGAAACGGAAACTTTTATTTAAACCAAAATGGTGAAATCGTTACAAACGAAGGTTATCAGCTTTTAGGACAACGAGGAAGCATTACCTTAAATAGAGATGCATTAGACGGAAGCGATTTTGAGCTGGGCAGCAATGGCGAAATTATTGTAGATGGGCAAATAATAGACCAAATTAATATTATTAATATTCTAAATGTTAATAGTTTAGATAAATATGGGCAATCTTACTATATTTTAAAAGAAAATGCGGAAATAGAGTATGCTCCATTCGAAGGGAAAATATTACAAGGATTTTTGGAAGGATCTAATATCAATCCTATTAATGAAATGGTAAACATGATTAATATAATGAGAGTCTATGAAACAAACAGCAGAGTAGTAAGAGCCTATGACGAAATATTACAAAGAGCGGTAAATGATATAGGAAAAGTTTAAGGGGGTTAAAAAATGAGGGCTTTATGGACTGCAGCATCTGGAATGAAAGCACAACAATTAAATATGGATGTAATATCTAATAATTTGGCTAATGTGAACACAACATCCTATAAAAAACAAAAAGTAGAGTTCAAGGATTTGTTATATGCAAATTTAAAAACGACTAATTTAACCGAAGACGGTGAAGGTGTACCTGTTAATTTACAGGTAGGCCATGGAGTAATGCCTGTGGCCACTACTAGAATGTTTACTACAGGTAATTTGGAAAGGACAGACAATCCATTTGATATGGCTATAGATGGAGTAGGTTTCTTTGTTGTAGAAGATTCAAACGGCAACCTTCTTTATACCAGAGACGGTAATTTCAAATTAAGTGTAGAATTCGACGAAATGCGATTGGTAACATCCGATGGATATACAGTACTGTCAGACTTTGAAGATGCTATATATTTCGACGAGTATATGACAGACATTACAGTAAACGAAAATGGACTTATTACTGCCAGAACCGAAGACGGGGAAATCGAAGAAATAGCAACAATTGCCCTTGTTAAATTCATTAACCCGGAAGGACTAGAAGCCGTAGGTAAAAACTTATACATAGAAACAGTAGCCTCAGGAGAACCAATATTTATGGAAGACGAAGAAAGAACCAGTAATATTATACAATACTACTTAGAAACCTCTAATGTTCAAATAGTAGACGAAATGGTACGTTTAATAACAGCCCAAAGGGCTTATGAAATTAATTCCAAAACTATACAAACAGCAGATGAAATGTTGGGAATGGCAAATAATTTAAGAAGATAACAAGTTACAAATAATTCAATTTTTTATCCCTCGCTTTTAATTTAAAACCATAGAGACAACACTTTTAACTGATTTTTATCAGTGAGAAAGGGTTGACTCTATAATTTTTTGTCCCCATAATTACTTTTTCAAGGTGAATTGTTCAAGATAAATTGTTAGAAATTCAGGAATTTTGTCACATATTTATAATACAAAAGTGGGACTTTAGTGCTATAATTGTATATAACAAGCTACGTGGGGAGGGATAATCATGCAAAAAAGGAGGTTAAGTGGAACTAGATGGAATTGGTACGCATTCTTATTTAACATTATATGGTATATTAGACATGGTATTATTGACAAAGCAATTATAATGTTGGTAATAGCCATATTTTCTCTAGGTGTAGGCATTATACCAATTGCTATCTACTGTGGAATAAAAGGAAACGAAGACAGATCCAAATTAAGTGCTAAAAAGATTACTTTGTAATACTATAATGTAATTTTGTAATATTGAAACAAATTTTTTAAAAGGTTATGCCCTATAGGTGTTTAGACCTTCAATTTTTTTTTATAATAAAAACAACTAAAGTATGTTAAACCGCATTTATAAGTAATTAACTAGGCTTATAGGAGGATTTTTTAAAAAACATATGGAAATTATGTTGAATTTAGTCTATCTTAATATATAGAAAATGAAAGACGGTAAGAGAGGATGAACAAAAGATGGATGTAAAGAATCAAGAAGTTGAACTGGATTTAAAAGAATTAATATATATAATCCGGGGACGACTATGGTTTATTGTACTTGTAACAATATTGGCAGTTTGCTCCAGTAGTGTTGTAAGCTTTTTTATTTTAAAACCCGTATATAAAGCATCTACCACTATAATGGTTGCAAGACCATCTGATTATGCAGAAGGTAATCAACTGCAAATACAAGATCTAAACTTAAATGAAAGATTAGCAAGAACATATGGAGAAATTGTAAAAAGCAGAGGTGTATCAGAGGATGTTATCTCCCAATTAAAACTAGGTATTACCCCGGA
>CAZHHH010000231.1:0-3105 GCA_964532085.1 uncultured Marinilabiliaceae bacterium | reverse complement strand
TTTGAGCTAATGCCATTTGCTCATTATGTTGTCTTCTTTGTTCTGCCAATCTTGCTTGCTCTAATGCTTTTTGTTCGGCATCTCTTTTTTGTTGATATGCAAATTCTTCTTCCCAACGTTTTTGGTTTTCCATTCTATCTCTAATACTGGTTTCTAATTCCAATCTTTGCCACATACTAGCAATCTTTTGATTATATTCTTCCAATGCTAATCGAGCTTTATCTCTATCACCAGAAAGTCTCGCTTCAGTAATTTTATTATCAAAATTGGCTTTAATTTGTTGAGTAGTATTTAAAGCGCTGCTTACTCTGTTTTGCATTGTATTATAGTGTTGTGTTCTTGTACTCTCACTATAACCTGTATTACCTAATCCCATTTGAACTTGTTGTTCTCTATCCACACCATAAGGATTTAGTGATTTTAAATAATCAACTTGTGCTGCAGTTCCTTCTTTAACTAAATCTTGGTCTGCTCTTTCTTTTTGTTGTTCTATTAGTCCTGTTTGATATTCTAAATTTCTATTAATGTCTTCCTCTTGAATTCTTCTTTGCTCTTCAAACCATAAATCTTGTTGTTGTTGATTTTGTTGAATTTGAGCTAATTGTTGTTCGTACTGATTAGCATATGTTGGTTGATTTGTTGGTTGTACCGTTTTGGATTGACTTGGTAGGTTTAGTCTGTTACCAGTATGAATTAAATTAGGATTTGTTATATTTGGGTTTAATTTCAACAATTCATTTACTGTTGTTCCGTGTTTTTGTGCAATTCCAGATAAGGTATCACCTTTTTGTATTGTATACATTTATTTACCTCCTTTTATATCCAGCAACAAATGATTCTAATGTTGCGTTATGTAATTCAAAATGGTTGTTAGAATGAAATTTTAATTGTAGTTCCATCCATTTTTTCTTTTTAATATTAAAAACGACATAGTCAAGTTGACTTGTCGAAAATGATTTTATAGGCTCGTAATTTCCGTTAGTTTTAACATATAGTGTGCAATCACCTTTTAATTTGGCTGTTCCACCTCTTTTGTTGGTGGTTTTTAATCTATTTGAATAACCAAACAGATCATTGGGTGTAGTCCAATAACTTTCGATTGCTTCGCCATTGTCCTTATTACCTTTGAACTCAACAATATAACCATCTCCACCAACGTATAAATTACCTTGATATTCTTTAATTAAACTTGTTTCACCAATTCCGATGTTATCCCAATAAAACCACTCGTACTCAAAACCACTAATTCCCTCAACCCTCTGTCTACTATCTGCTAAATAAATCTTGTTATTTACTAAACACATTAAGTAACCGTTCCATTCAGTTAGTTGAGTTTTATCATAATTAGGTTCGTTTGTGAATTTTGGATTTATTAATGAACTTCTATTTGATAGTAGTTGTTCACTTTCAATATTACCTGTTATTCCCATTAATCCATCTTTTGAAATAAACACTATATCATCACTAAAATTAATTCCTTCGCTTAAACATCCAGTTGAAACCTTACCTTTTCGTGATGGATATATTTTCCCATAAGTATAATCTATTGTAGGTACGTGATAATACACAGTTGAATTACCTTGTCCTGCTTCTTTTAAAGCCCACAGTTGATTATTTCCAGCCACCAAGGACTTAATACTACTTGTATCTAAACCATCGCTATAATAGGCTAAATCTGTAATATAGGTAGGGTTTTCTAACTCACTATGAAATAATGTGTTAGGAAATGTTTGATTACCACTGAAAAATATTCTATTATCAAATTCTGTTAAAATCGTGCATTTTTGGATTCTATCAAAATAACCAGGTATCTCTTTTTTACATTTTATAATAACGTTGTTTTCTCCTGGCGTTAATGGTTTCTCTGGTGCTGTAGTAAACGTTACTCTTCCTAACGTTCTATCTACTGTATAATCGGTTGTTTCAGTTAGTATAGTTCCATTTACTTTAACCTCTATCGGATCACTATCTAAATCTACAACATCTAATTGATAAACTTTATCATTTCCGTTTGCAACAAAATAGTTATATCTCCAAGAACTTAACAAATTTATTGGCTGATATATTGTACCTCCACCACTTGGAACTCGTCCGATTGAAGTAGTTGGAATAAACCCCTCTACTTTTTTACAATCTAAACCATCATAAATTAAATAATTAAGCCCATCTAAAATATATAAATCGTTGTTGAATACAAAAAAAGCACTCTTTCGGGCATTCATTCCGTTATACAACTCGGTTATGTGTTCTTCTTTGGTATTAAGTTCAGGAAAGTTATTCCAACGATATAATTTTGTACCTGCGTGAACGACAACTTGATTACCGCTTGAATGTTCGAAAAAGTACAATCCATAAACAACTCCTGTTATATTAAATATTTTTTCAGTTCCCATTCGTGTTTCTATTGCGTTCCCATTTTTATAACTTTTATACATATTTTTACTATCTGGGCTTCTATTTAGAGATACTTCAGTATTCAAGAAGTCAACACCTGCTAGATTAAAATATTGTCTTGTTATTTTTTCCATAACTAATCACCTATAATTTTCCTATTGTTATTGATAAATCTTTTCTATTGTCTAATCTACTTAGCATTGATTGATACTTCGCTTCAAATATTGAATAATCATTGCTTATATCAGCTTTTAAAATATCACTAGCAACAGCATAAGGTAAAACATTACATGCGTCTTGGTCTAGTTCTAGTTTAAAATCATCTAATGTTTCTTCGTTTATTTCCTCCGGATATTTAAAATAATTGATTATATAGTTTCCTTCTGTTTTATCGTTTATGAATATTTTATTGTTTTCAATGTAATAATCTAGATTATTATTTAATACTTCATTAGTTTCATTATCTTTAACAATTATATTTTTCAATTGATATAAATCTTCTGGCATATCATATTCACGATAATATTTTGAATTGCCTTTCTCTGTTCTGTCTAACACATGAATAGCATTAATCTTTTTAATTTGTGATAATTCTTGATACGCACTGTTAACTAACAAATTAATTCTTGTTTGTATATCTTCATCTTCAGTTAACAAGTCGTTATCAGGTGCATATTCCTCAATTAACGCTAATGCTGTTTTTTTAACTTG
>CAZHHH010000230.1:1313-3140 GCA_964532085.1 uncultured Marinilabiliaceae bacterium | reverse complement strand
ATAACAGAATGAAAAATCGAAAAAAAGAACATATAGATTTAGCATTTGATGCTCGAATTGAGTTATTAAACGCAGATAAACGATTTTATTACGAACCACTTTTATCGGCACACCCAACCAAATCACTACCAGAATTTGAATTTGCAGGCAAAAAAATGCGATTGCCTATTTGGGTTAGCAGTATGACTGGCGGCACAAAAAAAGCAGGTGATATAAATAGAAACTTAGCACGTGCAAGTAAAGAGTTTGGAATGGGTATGGCACTCGGTTCGTGCAGAGTATTATTGGAGGACGAATCACATTTTGATGATTTTAATCTGCGCCCAATTTTGGGTGATGATGTTCCTTTTTATGCAAATTTGGGTATTGCACAATTGGAAGAGTTGTTAGAGCAAAAAGCTACTGACAAAATCAATAATTTGATAGAAAAACTTGATGCTGACGGAATTATAATTCATATAAATCCTCTGCAAGAAGCTTTTCAACCCGAAGGAGATATATTTAAAAAGTCGCCTTTAGATACCCTGAAAGAGTTTTTGCAAATTTTTAATGGTCGTGTTATTGTCAAAGAAGTTGGACAAGGAATGGGTCCTGAAAGTTTAAAAGAACTATTGTCTCTACCACTCGAAGCCATTGAGTTTGGCGCATTAGGTGGCACAAATTTTACTCTTTTGGAACTTATGCGACACAACAGCAACGTTTCTGAATATGAAAAATTTGCCAGCATTGGACACTCAGCTTATGAAATGACTAAAATTATAAATGATTTAGTCGAAAATGGACTTGATTATAAATGCAAACAGCTTATTATCTCTGGCGGAATAACTGATATTTTAGATGGCTACTTTCTTCAGCAAAACAGCAAAATTCCAGCTGTTATAGGAATGGGATCTGCACTTTTAAAAGTGTCAATGAATGAATACGAAGAACTTGAAACATTTTTAAAACAGACTGAGAAAAGCTATAAATTGGCAAAAGCATTTTTAAAACCTAAAAAGTTATAAGTTAGCACGACTCTATATAAAGTTTTTATAACAATTAACTACTTTAGTCTTTCTGAATATAATTACTTAGAAGAACTTAAGTGTCTAGCTTAAAGAAAGGGGGAAGTAACGTTCAGCGTAGCTAACTTAGGGTAAATTAAAAGAGTATTTTTCATTATATTTACCCCCCACCCCCTAAAGGGGGCTTTATTTACAGCTTTAAAATATTATTTAATAATAAAATCACACTTCGTTAAATTATGTCTATTATCAAAGGTTTTTCAAAATTAAGCAGAGAGGAAAAGATCGAACATATTCAAAAGAACATCTCTTCGACGGCTGATATTCTTTCCATTACAAACAGATACAGACACTCGGAAGAACAAGAAAAGTTTGATAATTTTTCTGAAAACACATTGAGCAATTATTATCTGCCTTATGGCGTTGCACCAAATTTTCTGATTGATGGTAAATTTTATATCGTACCAATGGTTATTGAAGAGAGTTCGGTTGTTGCAGCAGCATCAAGAGCAGCATCATTCTGGACAAATCAAGGCGGTTTTAAAACCACAATTCATAATACCATTAAAGTTGGGCATATTTGGTTTGAATGGAATGGTGAAAAATCTGTTTTAGACAAACATTCTGAGAATATAAAAAAGCATCTTTTAGATAGTGTAAAAGAGCTTACAGAAAATATGACTAAAAGAGGCGGTGGAATTGTTGATATTCTCTTTATACCACTAAACGAGATGCCCGACATTTGGCAACTTCAAGTAAAATTTCAAACTGCCGACAGTATGGGTGCAAACTTCATAAACAGCTGTTTAGAAGCTATGAAAGA
>CAZHHH010000230.1:0-1213 GCA_964532085.1 uncultured Marinilabiliaceae bacterium | reverse complement strand
ATATCACTGACAATCCCACTTGCAATCGGTACTGTTGGCGGATTAACACGTTTACACCCATTAGCAGCTTTGACTATGGAGATTTTAGAAAATCCATCTGCAGAAGATTTAATGAGCATCGCAGCCGCAGCAGGTTTAGCAAACAATTTTTCAGCCGTGGCTTCATTAGTAACAACAGGAATTCAAAAAGGACATATGAAATTACACCTTTCAAATATTCTTACAACTCTTAATGCTACCGAAAAACAGAAAGTTGAAGCAGAGAAGTATTTTAAAGATAAAACTGTTTCTATGAAAAATGTTAGAGATTTTCTAAAAATATGAAAACATTTAGAGCCAACGGAAAACTATTAATTACCGCAGAGTATCTTGTTCTTAAAGGTGCAGAAGCTTTTGCTATTCCGCTTAATAAAGGACAAACTCTATCTTGTAAAACAAGTGAATTTGATGGACTTGTATGGAAAGCTTTTACACCATCTGGACTGTGGTTTGATGCTATCTTTGACAACGAGTTAAACATTATTGAAACATCTGACAATGAAAAAGCTTTGTTTTTACAAAAATTACTGCGTTTGACAATTGATTATAATTCCAAAACTAAAGAAAAACTTAAGAATTGCGAAGTTACCACAAAGCTTGAATTTGAGCCTAATTGGGGTTGGGGAAGCAGTTCAACACTCTTCTATCTTTTAGAACAATGGTTAGGTGTTGATGCTTTTTATTTAATGGAAAACACTATTGGAGGCTCGGGCTACGATATAGCTTGTGCAAAAAACAACAACCCAATCATTTATCAACTGCAAAATTCAAAACCAACAGTTAAAAAAGTAAATTTCAATCCTCACTTTATTGATAATTTAGGAATTGTATTTCTGAATAAAAAACAGAAATCATCAACAGAGGTTAAAGCCTTTTTGAGTAAGAACTTTACTGATAATGCGATAATTAATCAAATATCAGAATTAACTCATAAAATTATATCAACCAACAATCTTGATGATTTTATGGAATATATGCGAACACACGAAAAAATCATTTCAACCATATTAAACATTCCAACATTAGAAGATTCCATTTTCGCAGATTTTGATGGCACCACAAAATCATTAGGCGCGTGGGGTGGTGATTTTGCACTGTTTACCTCAAAAAATGATTTCCAACAAAGCCAGGAGTATTTTAAAGATAGAGGTTTTGATACTGTTTTTAGATTGAG
>CAZHHH010000229.1:0-3149 GCA_964532085.1 uncultured Marinilabiliaceae bacterium | reverse complement strand
CCATCTAAATCATAAAACTTAACTACACCTGAAGCTTTTGAAACTACAGCTTGAACAGATTTTGTTGTTAAATAGACAAAATTATTATCCTCTTTAACTTCAAAATTCACTTTTTGCTCTTTTGGCAATACAACCAAACTCTCGCTATCTACAATTTGCTTAGCGGAAGCAGCAACTCTAATAACAGTTTCGCTAAAAGGTTCTAGTTTCACAACTTTGGTTTTAGAGTCTGTTGGATAAACCAACAAGCTATCACCTTCGACTTTCCAGCCAGGACCAGCGCAAGACATTACTAAAACGACTATTGATAATAATAAAAGAATTCGTTTCATCATCTATATTTTTTTGATTAGTTTTTATATTATTTTTTATCTATCTATTTTGGATATTCACTTTCATCACGTCCTTCAATCATACCATCTATTGCATTCTGGTCAACTATAGTTTTTGCACTTCTATTGAAAAGCCCAAAGCCATCTGTGCCAGTATAGCCGTTATCCCAATAAAATGGAACTATACCATTCTCACGCATAATTTTAGTTGTATATTTCAAGAAGTATTTTCTTGATGCTTGATGTTTAGTTTTCTCTTCTTCTGTATTTAAATATCCTGTTCTATTAACAGCTCCATACTCACCCATAATTACTGGGATGCCCTTGTCAACAAATTTGGTTTTCATCTTTTGAAATTGGCTTCTAACATGATCTTCTTGACCATAAGATGAAATTCCGCTTGTTGTTCCAGCTTCTTTACCCCAATAGAATTTAGCATTATCTTTACTATCAGCTCCAGCAAAATCCCAGGGGTCATAATAATGCACCTCTGCCATTAATCTACCAGTTACTTGGTCTTTTGGCATTTTAAGCTTGTCATAAGCTAAATCTATATTTGTATTATATGATTGAACTATTAAGTTTCTGTAAGCATTTTTTCCACCAGTTGATCTAACTGCATCTACAAATGTTTGATTAAATGACATTTGAACTGTTAAGTGTTCGTTAGTTGGTGTTCCATAATCATAATGAACCTCATTTGTTCCTGCAAAAAGCAATCGCTCATCATAATCTCTAAAAGCCATTGCAATTTGTTCCCATAAAGCTTTTTGTTTGGCATTAATTTCATCTTGTTTACTATAAACAGGATTATTCTCAAGCCAACCACCGTCCCAATGTATATTTATAATAGCGTTCATATCGTTATCTAAACAATATCCCACCACTTCTTTTACTCGATTCATCCATGAATCTTTTATTTTTGCCGTTCCACGGTCTTCAATATAGCTATCCCATGCACAAGGAATTCGAACTGCATCAAATCCAGCATTTTTAACTATATCGATAATTTCTTTTGTAGTTTTTGGATTTCCCCAGCCAGTTTCATTTCCTGGCACTTCTAATGTATTTCCTAAATTCCATCCAAGCTGCATTTGATATGCCAATTCTATCGCATTTTTTTCAACGCCTGTGATGTCTGGGTCGATGTAGTTAACATACGACGGATAATCTGCAGCTTCTTGAGTAATTCTAATGGTTTTATTTAATGAACCATCAGCAACTAGAGTTATTGTTGCACGTCGAAGAACACCTTCATTTTTAAGAACAGAAATAGTCATCTCTGTTTCTCCTTTTTGACCACTTTCGGGTGTAAATGTAATCCAATCCACTGGTGTAGAACCGCTCCATTGAATTGAATTGGAAGTTATTGTAACTTTTAATGTATTCTCTTGATTATCTACTGTTAATTCTTCTTTAGAAACAGTTATTAAATCCATATCACTTGGAATTCCTTGAACAATCTCTACTGAAACATCGTCAGAGTTAGGTGCAGAAATTGTAACAAAAGCCTTACGCCTCTCAAAGGTTAAATTTGCTTCTGCTTCTATTTTTACAATACCAATTTTTGTATCTCCAGAAGACTCGTTTGGTACACACCACTCGCTATCTGAAACAATTGTCCACTCTCCAGCTGTGGAGTTAATGGTTAAAACTTTTGAATCACCATTACCATCTAATACAATCTGGCCTTTATCAACTGTAATTAAATCTTTTTCAATCTCTTCTTTATCATTACATGAAAATAAGATAACTGAAAAAGCTAAAAACAACCAAAGAATATATTTCATAAAAAATTATTTATAGAGCCTAAACTCAACTTGTTAAAAAATAAATCAACAAATATTAAATAAGTAAGGTAGTTAAAATATATATTTTTAAAATGAGGGGAGTTTATTCCCCTCATTTAAATTATTCAACATAGAACACTATTATTATTGCTTAATGATATTAAAAGAAGTTGAGTTTGGCTCATCTCCATTAGTAACACCTAACCAAATACCGTCAGTTCCATTTTCTGGTTGTAAAATTTGGAAATCAGTACCTGCAGTTGCCCAAGTATCAACAATTGCATTAATAGAAACTTCTTTGTCAAAAGTAAGAATACCATTGTTTACTGTATAGGTCACCTCATAAACAGTTTCTACTTCAGTATCGGCTTCATCGTCATAATCAACATTTTTTATAGTTGCAGTACCGTCAGCTTTAAATTCTAATTCTACTTTATCAGCAGCTGCACTTCTTCCTGCCCCAACTTTTGCAACATGGTCTTCATCAGAAGGATCACCAAACTTCCACCAATTTGTCATTTCTGCTACATACTCTTCTCGAGTTTCCCACAAATCAAAAATTTCATTTTCTTCCCAACCAATCCAAGCAACAGTAGTAGCAGGTGCTAATTTCCAACTACCAACTAATTCTGAAGCTTCAAAACCTTCAACTACAGGAACTACAGCCTCTGGCTTCTCCTCATACTCATAACCTTTTACTATATAGTTATAGAACATCCAACATTTAGATTCTCCATCACCTTCGTAAGTACGTTTTACTCTTACAACCATTGCGTTGTCTTGAATATGAACAATGTCACAAGTTTCTAAGTCAGCAGGTAAGAATTGTCCCTTAATTGTTTCATGATAATCATTATAAAAACGAACTTCATCAATTGGGAAGTGAAGACCTTCAGCCATTTTAACAGTAGCAATTTCATCACTTAGGTCTAAATATTTATATGGCCCATTTACAAAACCAGTCTCCCAAAGATCAAATTTAACATCAGTTGCATAAGTCATATAATCTTCTGCAGCTGGACGTGCT
>CAZHHH010000228.1:0-3201 GCA_964532085.1 uncultured Marinilabiliaceae bacterium | reverse complement strand
TCCCCGGCAACATCGTTTGCAGCCCCCCTTGTTGACCTGGCCTGAGGCAGGCGGACCTTAATGGCGCAAAAAGTAAAAGTCGGGCCGGGCACGCCGTGACCGGCTGCGCCTTTCCCCTATTCCCGGAGCTTGAACGCCATAACAAGGCCAAAAACCACGCACCAGAGGTTGATCGAACCGTTTAGCAGCAGCTCCTCCGTGGAAAGCGCGTAGACACCGTTCTGGAAATTGAAACTGAAGTCCAGCAAGCCCAAAAAGACAAGCGCGCCCGAACAGATGAGCATGATCCACCGGCCCGGCCGTTTCCCCCGCAGCGCGAGCAAACCGCCGGCAATGAGGGCAGCGGCAAGAATAATATCCGGCAACGGAAATGAGTGTTCGTATTCGAAATAACCCGGCGGCGGGTTGGCCGGGGCCAGGTCGACAGTAAAGAAGCCGACCCAGAAAAGCAGGAGCCCTATTCCGGTGAGGATAGCCAGAACCGGTATCCAGTTGCTGATCTTTTGTTCCATCATTACACCCCTCTCTCCACAATGTTATGTTTTTTTTGGTAAGCGGTCTTCTTCTTTTCCGCACTTTTTTCAAGAACAGGCCATAGCTTGATCACCGCAGCAGGTGCAAGCATAAGCCATTTGGACAGAAAACCCGAGGAATAGGGGACGCATTGTTCAAGTTTGCGGCCGGTGATCGCCCGCAGCACCGCCCGGGCCACGCTCTCCGGTTTCTGGGGCGGGTTCAGAAAGGTCAGCGGCGAGCCGCCGTGGGCCGCTTCGTAGCGCAGCATGGGTGTATCGGTACTGTCGGGAAAGATAGTGGAGACATTAATATTGTGCTCTTTCAGTTCCAGCGCCAGGGTCAGGTTAAACCCGCGCAGGGCGAACTTTGTGGCAGTGTAAATGGCGCTACGCGTCTCGGGCACGATCCCCGCCATGGAGGAGATAGTCACAATGTTGCCGCCGCCCCGCTCGATCAGCATGGGCAGCACTCCGCGGGTGGCGTTAATCGTCCCCATGAGGTTGATTGCAACCTGCTTATCGATATCCTCACAGTTGCTATCCTCGAAGAGCGCGGGGATGATGATTCCAGCGGTGTTGACCAGAACATCGGCAGTTTTGTACTGCTCCCTCACCTGGGCGACAAGCTGTTCAATATCTTGCCGACTGGTAACATCGCATTTCACTGTCAGCGCCGGCCGGGAAAGTTTCCCGGAGATATCCTCCAGCGCGGACAGATCGATATCGGCCAGCACCAGGCGGGCCCCCTCGCGATCGAGCAGCCGCACTGTCGCCGCGCCGATGCCCCCGCCCGCCCCGGTAATTATGACGGTTTTATCGCACAGCCTTTCTGGTTTCACTTCATCGCCTCCCCTGATTCTGACTGCAATCGCTGCTGCACCCTGTTGATCTGCGAATTAAGGACCACGTCGACCAGCCAGGGTAGAAAACGTTTTAGCCGCCAGGTCATCTTCCCGTCAAACCCAGGGATGATCATGAATGCTCCCTTTTTGATGCCACCGATGAGCTGCCGGGCCACCTCGTCGGGAGACATCAGCTTGGCCCCCTTCGAAGCTTCTTTAGTCTCTTCAGGCTTGGTTGCATTTTCGGCGGCAAAACCGGGTGTATCCGTATCCGGCGGGCAAAGCACCGCTACCCCGATCCCGTAACGCTTAAGCTCGCTCCTGAGCGCCTCGGAAAACCCGATTACCCCGAATTTGGAGGCGCAGTAAGCGGTATAACCGAAGATGCCGATGAAACCGGCCATGGAGGAAACATTGACGATGCCGCCCCCTTTTCTTTTCATCACCGGTACCAATGCCGATACGGTATTCCACATTCCGTAAAGGTTTGTTTTCATGGTCTCATCGAACTGCTCGTAGCCGATCTTTTCAAAGTAATGAGGGTAAGCCTTCCCGGCACAGTTGATCAGCAGATCGGGAGCACCAAATGTGTCCACCGCGCTCTCCATCACCGCCAGGACATTTTTGTAGTCGCCCACATCGACCTGTGCGGAAGCAACCTTTTGCCCTTCCATAATTGTGCATTTTTCTATTTTGGCCGCCGCTGCTTTCAAACGCTCCTCCGAGCGGGCAAAGATGAAAACATTTGCACCCTGTGCGGCCAGTTGCCTGGCCGTGGAGAACCCGATACCGCTGGAACCGCCGGTGATAAAAACGTTTTTACCGCGAAAGTCCCCGATCATCTTTATCGATCCCCCTTGTTACATTAGTTGCCCCGGCTCACCGACGCCGGCTGCCAAGATCCGGGCTGCGATCAGATCAGGAGATTCTTCACAATTATCGCAATTACCTTCCGAAAGTGCCGAAAAGATGCAATCCTTCCCCCCACGGTGGGGGGCGCTCCCCTGGAAAAACAAAAAACCCCGGCCGCCTCACCCTTTTGTGCGAGAGGGCCTGCCGCCCGGTTGTTTGCAGATCCCGGCTATTGACAATATTGGGCCCCTGGATGAAAATTAGATCCATGAACAGGCTCAGGATATCCCTTGTTGCGGTGGCGCTGGCGCTGCTTTTTTGGGCAGCCTCCTGTGGCGGCCCCCCGGAGCCGCGGGAACCGGTTGGTGAAGCGGGGCACGATGCTGTCGTCGAACCGGCACCAGCCCCCGCCCCTCCCCCGCCCGGGTTCAACCTGGTGGCAGCGGGCGATGTCATGCTCGATTACCTTACCGCCGCCAGGCTGCGGCGTTACGACCCCTCCTACCCCTTTGCCGCTATCGCCCCTCTCTTAAAAGAGGGCGATCTGGTCTTCGGCAATCTTGAATGCCCCATTTCGGATCAGGGCACCCCGGTACAAAAAAAGTACACCTTTCGCGCCCATCCCTCCGCCATCGATGCCCTTGCCGCCTCGGGGATAAACGTAGTCTCCCTGGCCAACAACCATATCCTTGATTACGGCACCATCGCGCTGGAGGATACGCTGGCGCTGCTCGAAAAACACGATGTCGCCTATGCCGGGGCCGGGCACAATGAAGAGGAGGCCCGTGAAGGAGCCTTTTTCGAGATCAACGGCATCAAGACAGCGATTCTGGCCTACTCGGGAGTATTCGTGGGCACCTATCCGGCCTGGCGGGCGGGCCCAGAGAAAGCAGGAGCGCTCTATTACTGCGATCGCGAGCAGTTTATTGCCGATATTGAGGGGGTGTGCCGCCGGGCAGATGTGGTCATCGTATCGCTACACTTCGGAGATG
>CAZHHH010000227.1:0-3217 GCA_964532085.1 uncultured Marinilabiliaceae bacterium | reverse complement strand
TAATTGGACACTTATGAAAATGAAACGCTAAAATTTTATATTTATTATAATTTTACTCTAATATGTTAATGAGATATTTTTCTCTTCTACTAATTTTCTAAGATTTATCAAAGCATAACGCATTCTACCAAGAGCAGTATTTATACTTACATTTGTCTCTTCTGCAATCTCTTTAAAGGAAAGACCCATATAGTGCCTCATCTCTATTATCTTTTTTTGAGACTCAGGTAATGACTCAACAAGCTCAAGAATATTAGAGTTCACCTCCGACCTAACTAACTCATCTTCAATTGTAATATCAGAAAACTTTTGATTTTCAAAAATTTCTCTTTCATAATCATTATTATAGATTATAGCCTCATTTTTCTTTTTTCTAAAATGATCAATTATAAGATTATGAGCTATTCTCATCATCCATGATATTAGTTTACCACGCTCAGAGTATCGCCCTCTTTGTAAATTAGAATAGACTTTTATAAAAGTTTCTTGAAAAATATCTTCGGTTAAATCTTCATGTTTAACCATTAAGAAAATATATGAATATATTTTTTGTCTATGTCTTTCAAAAATTACGTCAAAGCATTTTTGATTACCGGAAACGAAACCTTGCACAAGCTCTTCGTCCGACAGTTTAATATAATCTGTCATGTCACTTTTTTATTAATATTTCACTTGTGTAAAGATCTCTTCTATAAGCAGTACGTTTTAAATCAATAATTATACAATAATAAGGAAAAATAAAACAATGTTCAAATAAAACTACAAAATATTTTCACATTTTTTAATTTATATTGTCTTATCAAGGGAACATCATCAAGAGCTCCTCAATTTCACGTACTCGTTGATCATCCTTGAGGGTTTCATATGCTACAACTAAATTATTTAATAGTCTACGTATAATTTCTCTATTATTTGATGGTAAAAAATAAGAGACATTAAAATCAAGCTTTTGTTGTCTTATGAAAATCTCAATCTCTTTTTTTCCAAGTATTAATCCTTTATTAATCGGAGTTATATAAAACAAAACAGCACCTTCTACCCCATTATCTGTCTTATGTAAATCTGATGTTTCATCCATATATGCTAATACAAAACTCTTGGGCAGATTTACACCATACACAGGCATCTCCAATCTCTGAGCAATAACGGAGTATAATATAGAAAGTGTAATAGTATTACCCCGCTTAGTATCAATTACATCTGTAATAAAAGAGTTATTTGGTGAAAGTATATCGCCTGAATTACCTGAGAAGCCATATACATTAAAAAGTATATGATTAACTATTCTAACTTTTTCAAGAGCTGTTAAATTATCACTTAACTCAAGCCAGATATCAGTCTTTATCTTTGTCACTTTTGTATTTACCTCTTCATATTTAAGCGTAGGATATCTATATCTAGATACAAGATATGCACCATATAGCAAGTCATCAGAGTTTAATATCCATTTTCTTAATTCATTCTTTAAATCTTTAAATTGTAAATCATGAATTAAATTTATCAAACGTTGCTGATATGCTGTATCATCAGAACTTTCCCAAGCACTTTCAAGTTTTGGAATTATTTCAATCTCCTCACTTAGTAGAGCCTGTTCAGCAGCTTTAAAAACCTCTTCATTTGGATCATCCAAAAGAAAAATTAATGCTTGTATTTTTTTTTCATCCATAATAAACTTAACAATTTTATTTACTCATCCCTAAAGAGTATACTATTCTGTCAACTTTACTAACACATAGCTAACTAGCTTTTTAACCACTTCTCGATAATTTTCACTATATGTGCCTTGCCATCTATTAGCTATTATAACACAAACTGTTGCAGCTTGATGTCCTAATAATTTAGACAAACCATAAATGGCAGAACATTCCATCTCAAAGTTTGTAATACGCTCGTTATTAAATCTAAAAGATGATATATTTTCATTTAATGCTGCATCTGAAAGTGGAAGACGCAAAACTCGACCTTGTGGTCCATAAAAACCAGGAGCCGATATTGTTACTCCACTCATCGTTTTTTCACTATTTAAAATTTTAAATAACTCATCATCAGCATTAACAACATACGGTGCTGTTAATCTCTTTTGCCAATTAGTGTGCTTCACAAATGAATTCTCAAATTCCAACTCTGAAACCTCATCACGGTTGGCATAAAAATTTAATAATCCATCAAAACCAATTGCGCGTTCACTCAATATCCAACTATCAACAGGCAAATCTTCTTGCAAAGAGCCTGATGTTCCTATACGCACAATTTGAAGAGATGTTTTCTCTTCTTTAGGCAAACGAGACTCAAAGTCAATGTTTACTAGGGCATCAAGCTCATTTAAAACTATATCAATATTGTCTGTTCCAATTCCTGTTGATAAAACTGTCACTTTAACTTTATTAAAAAGACCAGTTTTCCAAACAAATTCACGGTTGGAACCTTCAAATAAAACCTCATCAAAAAAACTACTTACAACTTCAACTCTGCCAGGATCACCAACTAAAATTACACGCTTAGCTAATTGACCAGGCTTAATATGTAAATGAAAAATCGACCCATCAGGATTGATTATTAATTCAGAATCTGGAATTTGTAACATAACTTTAATTATTTTGATATTTATTCAAATAAACAAAAAAATATTCATATTCCAAGCAAATAGTTTTCAACAATTGGAAAAAAGAAATGAAATATACGATAATTTTAAAAGTTATAAATAAAGGATATTGAGTTTTAATTAGTCAATAAACTTATTATTTTTGCAAATAAAATTTATAATTATGATTCAAAGAATACAAACTGTTTATGTAATAATCGCGCTAATCATTATTGGCAGCTTATTTTTCAGCAACTTAGGAACTCTTACAACCACTGATGTCCTATATCTATTCAAATACAATGGGTTTGTTGAGTATGGTTCAGAAAATAGTGCTGTTGTTTTTTCCACTTTTGCACTTCAAGCTCTGCTGTTTGTTACAGCAATTGTGCTTTTTATAGTTATATTTCTTTATAAAAAGCGACTTTTACAAGTAAGAATAGCTGGCTTTTCAATAGGACTACTTTTAGGAATTTCTGTTTTAATTTTTTACTTTGGAAAAGCTGGTGCAAAGGAATTAGATGCTGTTTTTAATTTTAATTGGACTCTGGTAGCTCCAATTATTGCTATCATCCTAATGATTTTAGCAATGATTTCAATCACAAAAGATGAAGCTTTAGTAAAAAGTTTGGATAG
>CAZHHH010000226.1:0-3325 GCA_964532085.1 uncultured Marinilabiliaceae bacterium | reverse complement strand
TAACCGCCTTCTGGGTTTCAAAAAATCGATAAAAAAGGTGATTTTTAGTCTCGTGTGTGTTTTTAAATATTTTCTTAAGCTCTTTATCCATTGTGGCAAAAAGGTATGTAGTATCTCTAGACATTTCATCCCAATATAAAGTGCTCCAAAAGGATAAATACGTAAGATCCCAGGCTTGATTACTACACTTGTGTAATAACTGTTCCATGTTGTTTATATTTTTTATTCCAAAGTTTTTAAGTCTATTTGAAAATAGTAACACGATGTACGAAACGTGTAACGACAAAAAAGGAGATTTTCATCATTCCAGCGCAAAAACTCTATTACTTTCTCATGCTCCTGCATTCCATCCTGTAAATACAACCACATGATGTGTAGCATCGTGGCATAGTGCATTTTAAAATGATCGTTTTCGATATTGAACACGAAGTCTTGTACTTTTCCGGACAATTGGAGTTTTGGTATTTCATGAGTCCTCCCTAGCACGAGGTGCAACCAATCTTCGGGTGAATAATAGTTAACTAACTGGAGAAAAATATTGTTTTCTTTGTTGGCCTCTAAATCGCTGCCTTTATGATACGCGTATTCGCTTAATGCCAATCCAGCCGTAATATTAATTAGGCTACCAATTACCTTCGAAATATTCTTGTCCTTTATGGACCCCTTAGTGCAAAGCTCTATCAAGCCTATAAGTATATTTCTATCGATTATCAACAGGTATTTTCTACCAAGGTAATTTGAGAAATCGGGGTATCCTGCGGGAGATATTTCCGGATGAAAGATAATCTTCTTTTCAGTTAAAAACTCTGTCACAGATTTAAAATCATTCTTTTTGATATAATACACTTTCACAAACGATTCCCCCAAGCGAGTTTTTCATCAGAAAATCAAAACTTTTCATTTCTTTAACCCCTTAGTTATCAAGTAAGGATATCATTTGAGAAGCTTTGGGTTTTCTCTTATTTCTTCCACAACCCATGGTTGCAAGAAAAACGTAATTTTCATATCAAACGGACTAACTAAGTGAGTAGAGCCTGCTGGCGAAATTATTTTATAGTGCCAAAGTTTTCTGGCGATACCGCTATTCATGGAAAGTCTTGCAGTTTTATCAGGATGTTTCATTATTTGTTTCAGTACTTTCTTGTCCACGGAATCGAGACTTTTTAACATCTCCTTTCGCTTTTTTAGCCAGCGTTTTTCCTTATACATTTCATTAATCTTCTTACCCGTTATCACTAGTGCATTAGATCCTAATATTGAAACTGATATAATAAAAGTGGCACCTATTAGAAGCCCAAATTTATCTTTTAGACCCTCCATATAAAGATGTGAGATTATAGAATCAGGCAAAAATAATAATGAACCTGTAGCTATAGCAACCCCAGCCAATAATTTCGGCGGTAATTTCAATAGTCCAACAAATTCTTTCATATATTCTCTCCTTTTTTCCAAACTGGAATAATAAAATTGCAGTCACTTTTTGTCTTATATATTTACGAAACACAATTTCATCCGTTATTTCAGTTGTCCGACTAGCCCGAATGGAGTCCATTTTAATACGCAGTGGAACGTTATAAGATGCCTTGTGAATGAAAACGGATTATATAGCGTCCAAATTTAAAGCAACCAGCAATTCTAAACATAAATTACCACTAGATCAAATTTATTAAATAAAGATTTCATAGCTACTGTACCGGTTCAAAAATGGCTGACAGATATTACATATGTCTCTACCGAAGGCTTGCTATATTTAGCTGTGTGAAAGACTTGTTCCATAGAAAGGTTGTAAGCTGGGTACTTGATAGCCAGATAACTAAACAGCGACATATGCTTACCAAAATATGAGTACTATTTCAAGAAATGGTACCCAATTGTAGAAAAACATTAGCAAAAACAGTACAAGACTAATCAAATATAATGCAACTAGATTCTGTATTTTTGGGACAGTAAAGCGATATCCCTTTGGATCTTCTTTTCTTCAAAACTTCCTAAAACTTTGTTTTCCGTTTCAGGAGTCCAATAAATTTTAAGCGATTCTTTTGCTCTGGTTATTGCAGTGTAAAACACATTATGTGTGATCATATCTTCAACTTCATCAGTGATAACAATTTTTACAGAGCGATATTCTAAACCCTGGGCTTTGTGAATAGAAACAGCGTAGGCAACTTGAAATGGTACAATCGTATCAAAAGAAGTATCGTCATCTTCATCTGTATTCCCGTATTTATTAATGGAAAACCTAATTATTGAATTTCCCGTATCAGAATTCCCCACTAACTGTAGATTACAACGTTCTGCATCCAATTCGTTTATCACCTTATCAATTTCAATGTCAAATACTATATAGTCGTCAAATAAGGATATATCCACAATCCAACCTTTTAGATTATTATAGACAGCAGGGTAGAACCTTTCGTACTCATTAAATACAACGGGATCTGCAACCTTATATTTGTGAATCCCCCATGCCACCTCTGGGTTTCTATTATTTTTCTGCAAAAACCTGTTTAGATTATTGATCCCATAAAGCCCATTATAATTGAGACATAACACTATTTCATCTTCACCTGTATGTTCCAAAATTGATTCATCCAGTGTAACCGAAAAGTTATTTTTGGCAATATGTTCTAAAATATCGTCATCTAAATTTCTAACCTTATCCCAAAGAGTAAGCAACTTATTATTACTGCTTCGATATGGTTTAGTAAGTTCGAATATAGATTTCTCAGAAATGAAGGAGCGAGCAATATCAAACCAGTTACCGAACGTGATAGACTCTATTTGGAAAACATCGCCAACCAAAACCAATAATTTAAATGAGGCTTTTTCCAAGATTTGAACCATATCCCTATTACTAACTGTGCTACATTCATCAATGACTACAAGATCGTATTTGTAGAAATCATCCGTAGTCAAAAACTTAGTAATAGTTTTAAATGTACAATTAGCTGCCTTAACCCTTCGCTTTAAATTATCCACCGCAGGATTAGTGACAGCTAAGTAAAGCTTGTTTTTATCACTAAAAAAATTTGATATATGGTTAATCATCGTGGACTTACCCGTCCCAGCGGCCCCGTATATTAAAACCACTTTAGAGTCTTCAAATGCTCTTACTATTGCGTTTCTTTTTTCTGGACAATCGATTTCGTAGCCTGATGTATCCAGCCAATACTTTACGGAATTCGAATAACTTGCAATACCAGAGGAAGAAAGTGTTTTTAATTGTTCTATAATCTTAACTGTGTCCGCCTCATAACCCTTTATATAAATATGTTCCTTATAACTCTCTAATCGGCGATTATAATGCTTGTCATATACCAAACTG
>CAZHHH010000225.1:0-3328 GCA_964532085.1 uncultured Marinilabiliaceae bacterium | reverse complement strand
AAAGCTGGATTAAATGGATTATTTCCTAAACCTCCAAAAGTCATTTTACCAATACCGATAGCAACAGCTGCACCGATTATAATTAGTGCAATTGGTAAATTTGAAGGCACATTAAATGCCAATAAAATTCCTGTGATAATTGCAGAACCATCAGTTATTGAAGTAGGTTTTTTAAGTATATATTTTTGTATTAAAAATTCAAAAAGCATACACGCAGCAACGGAGGTGAGAGTAACAATAATTGCTCCCAAACCAAAAAACCAAAAAGATGCTGCCAATGCTGGTATCATTGCAATAATGACTCCATACATTAAATTTTTAATTGAGTCACCACTATGAACGTGTGGTGATGGTGATACTATAAATTTCTTCATAATATTATTTATCTTATCAAATCTTATTTTTAAATTAATTAGCCTGTGTTCTTGACCTTATAATCTCTCCAACCTTAATTTTTCCTAATCTAACATAGTCCAATAAAGGTCTATTACTTGGACATATATAACTACAAGAACCACACTCTATACAATCCATCACCTTCTCTTCTTCCACTCTGTCAAACATCTCTCTTTCTGCCAATGCCATTAATAGGTATGGTGAAAGTCCCATTGGGCAGACTGATACACATTTGCTACAACGAATACAGTTTTGCGACTCTTTACGTCTTGTTTCGACATCAGGCATAAGTAATATTCCCGAAGTACCTTTTGTAACGGTTACCTCAAGTGATGCCACAGCTTTTCCCATCATCGGGCCACCGCTTATTACTTTTCCTGTATCTTCTGGCACTCCACCTGCAGCATCAACAAGCATAGATATTGGAATACCAACTCTTGCAAGATAATTGCCTGGTTTTTCAACAGATAATCCTGTAACAGTTACCACCCTTTCTACAAGAGGTTTATTTTTCTGAACAGCCTCATACACAGCAACTGCAGTACCTACATTATGCACAACAGCACCTACTTCGATAGGTAGTTTTCCAGATGGCACTTCTCTTTTCAAACAAGCACTAATAAGCTGTTTTTCACCACCTTGTGGATATTGAACTTTTAAAGTTTCAACAGTAATTTCTTCTTCAGAAGAAATTAAATTCTTTAAATGCTTGATTGCATCAGGTTTATTGGCTTCTATTCCTATGATAGCTCTATCAACTTCAAGAGCTTTCATAATAATTTTAATACCTATAATAAGTTCTTCACCTCTTTCGAGCATCAAACGATGGTCTGCAGTAAGATATGGTTCACACTCTACACCATTTATCAATAACACCTCAGCTTTTTTGCCTGGAGGTGGTGATAATTTAACGTGAGCTGGAAAAGTAGCCCCACCCAATCCAACTATACCCGCTTCGGATATTTTCTTAATAATCTCCTCTTTTGAAGCTTTTATTTCAGTAATGATATCTGGCGAAGTATCGATATCTTCGTGCCATACATCATCTTCTACTTTTATCATAACAGCCTCTCTTCTATATCCAGAAGCGTCAGGCATTTTATCTACTCTATGAACAACCCCCGATACAGGTGAATGTATATTAGCAGAAACAAAACCAGCCGATTCAGCTATAACTTGTCCAACTTTTACACTATCACCTCTTTTAACCAACACTTTTGCTGGTGCGCCAATATGTTGTGAAGTATGAACAGTAACCATTTCTGGAAGTCCCATTTTTTCAATTTCACCTTTGGCAGAGAGTTTGTTTTCTGCGGGATGAACACCGCCTAATGAAAATGTTTTTAACACAGTTAATCCTCCTTTATTTATTATTATTCGACAGGTGTTGCTTCTTTCTCTTCTTTCTTAACACGTGGTTTACGTGGTGGAAAGTTTATCTCATGTATTGAGTTTGTAGGACAAACATCAACACACTTTCTACATAATTTACAAGCATCAGAATCTATATATGCTAAATTATTTGCCATTGTTATAGCATCAAATTCACATACTTTAAAGCATTTTGAACAACCTATACACGCAACTTCGCATGATTTTTTAGCAGGTGCTCCTTTCTCTTCATTCACACAGCTAACAAAAATTCTTCTACTTCTCGGACCTTTATTTCTAAGTTCCATTATATCTTTTGGACATGCAGTAACGCACGCACCACATGCAGTACAATTATCCTCTATAACAACAGGCAATCCAGTTTCAGGATCCATATACATCGCGTCAAAATCACACGCAGCCACACAGTCGCCTAATCCCAGACATCCCCACGAACAGCCAGTATCTCCACCACCCATTGCATGAGCCATAGCACACGAAGTTGCACCTTGATATTCGCTGATTTTTGGACGATTTGTACAAGTTCCATTACAAAGAACCACAGCAACTTGTGGTTTCGCTGATCCTGCCTCCTTCCCTAACATATTTGCCACTGTTGTCATTGTATCTTGTCCACCAACAGGACAATTAAAAGATGATATATCATCAGCTTTTACTAAAGCTTCTGCAAAAGCTCTACAACCAGGATAACCACAACCACCGCAATTTGCAGCAGGTAACGCTTCTTCAACCTCATCAATACGAGGATCTTCAAAAACATAAAACTTCTTTGAAGCTAGATAAAGAATAATAGCAGATATTATCCCCAACCCCACTAACGTAACTATAGTAACTAAAAGAACGCTCATAATTAGATAATATTAATTTTTAGATTTAACAGAAAAGGTAAACTTACTTTGTAATCTTTTCTGCGCTAAATAAATTCCTATAAAATAAGGCACCAAAGCTAATAGAGCTAAAGCACCAGACATATTCTCATTGCCAGTAATGTTATAAGTAACGGCTAAAACAAAAACGACCAAAACAAGTGGTAAAACATAAGCCCACCACGTTGCTTTTAATCCTTGATAACTTGTACTTACTACAGAAACATGGTCACCAGGCTTAAATACTCTTGATGTAAAAACCTTTACCTCCTTCTCTTCCATATCAGCAGCAGTGCACGCACCACGAGCATGGCAAGATGCACAAGCTGATTCGCTTATTATACTTACTTTGACATGTTCGCCATCAACAGATTTTACTATACCGTCATGTTCAATAGTTCTCATTTAAAAATCAAATTAATTAAACACAAATTTTATAATATATAAATGACAATCGTTTGCATAAAAAAGGCAAAATTGAGTGCCACTTTTTTATTATCTGAAACAAATGTAAAAAAAATGAATGTAAAAAAACCCTTAAATCTGTATGATTCAAGTAGTTCTTATTTAGAACAAATAAAGATAAGGAGACTGTTTTTTTGCTAAAATCTGATATTTAGATGATTATATTGCTATGTCGAGATTGCAATTTGTTGTTTTTAATGCAAAACAGA
>CAZHHH010000224.1:0-3334 GCA_964532085.1 uncultured Marinilabiliaceae bacterium | reverse complement strand
GGTGCCTTTGGCATATCTAAGTCTAAATTATATATTTTTCTAGATATGGTTGTTTCATTTCCTGCCTTATCTTTTCCTTTAGCATAGATAGTTACGGTTTTATCTTCGTTTTGCCATCCTTTTGATAAAATTGTATATGAATCAATTTTAAATGAACCTGTATATGTTATCCATGTTGGATTACTTGTTCCTACTTTATATTGCTTGGTTTCACTATCAGTATAATCGATTGTGACAATTGTTTCGGTTCCAACTCTATCTTCAGGAGTTGCGGTTATTGATATCTTTGGTGGAGTTTTATCTATATTTTCAACTTTTACAACTACTGTTTTAGTATTTCCTACTTGATCTTCTACATAAAAGGTATATTCACCATTATCAGTTACTGTTACGATACTATTATTTAAGATTTCAGTTCCACTTTTAGCAAAATAACTATCACTTCTATTACCTGATGCCCATTTAACTTTACCTACTTTTGTATCATCTGTTGCTACTACTTTTAATTGAACTTTTTGCATTGGGGTTTCTAAATCACCCATTACTTTTAAAGTTGGTGGTTCATCATCAATATTATTGATTCTCCTTATAGCTTCATTCGACCATACTTCACTACTATTTACTCCTCTTGCATATACAACTGTTCCTTTATGTTTGATAGTTATCGGGCCAGTATAATCTAACCAACCACTACTTATCCCATCTTTTGTTACTATTTTATATTCTTTTTTTATTATTGTTTTATCATATAAGATATTTATTAAAACTTCTTTGGCTGGTTCGGTTGTATTTGGTAATATTTGCGGAGCAGGTGGTTGTTCTTTGTCCCATCTCATAAATAAGTGTTCACTTATTTCACTAATTGGTACATCTATTAAGTAATAATCACCTTTAAATGTTACTAATTTACCATTTTCATCTTCTATTTTTACAACTAAACCTTTTTTTATGATTTCATCTTTATATTGTGGTTTGATTAACATAATACCATCTGGTTTATATGTTGTCCAAACACCATCTTTTTTCCATTTATATTCGCGACCAGTTGATTTGGGAGGATAGTTTAGTTTTAATATAAAATACATTCCTTTATCTACTAATAACACTGGTGGTTCTGGAACTATATTTTCTACAATATATGTTGATTCTGATTTTTCACCATCTTTATTTTCACTATACGCAGTTATAATGGTTCCGTTTTTTGTTACATTAAATGAGTTTACATAATCATACATCGAACCATTATCAAGACTATATCTTTTAACACTGGCATATCTATCATATTCAACTGATATATCTACTTTATGAGTTGAACCACGACTAGGATAAGCCCTTATTATCGGGTCTGTGATTCCTCTTAATAAATTATCTATTTTTTTACTAGTTTGACCTTTGGCATTCGTTCCTTTGGCGTAAGCATATATCGTTGTATTTTCTTCAACTGTAAATTCTCCCTTATATTCTTGTAAAGAACCATATCTACCAATTCGATAATATTTCTCGGTGGCATTTATATCATAATCTATTGATACCACAACCTTATCTACTCTTGTTGGTGATAAGCTTGGTTCAGGGATGGCATTAATACTTATATTTAGTTTTTTTATTGGGGTTGGTGCTTTTAATTCACCTATATTATTTACATCTAAATATACTTCTGTGATTCCTAAATCATTGGTTCCTCTTGCATATACTCTTGTATTTTCAGTTAAAACAAATGGTGATGTATATGGTTTATATACAATCCCATCTAATGAGTATTCATTTATATTTGAATCTTCAAACACCATACTTATCTTTACTTGTTTCTCACCATAATTATATCCACTCGGATATGGATCAGCATCAATTCTTACATATGGCTTACCTGGTACTTTTATATTTCTTATTACTTCCCAACCAGTATCTGATATGTATCCGTCATATGTTTTATAATAAGCATAAACAGTCATGTTTTCACGAACTATTACGGGACGGCTATATTCTTCATACTTTCCATATCTACCTAACTTTAAATATACTTTATCGGCATTAGCTGGAGCATTTACTGATACTTCTACTTCTTCAACACGGCCACCACTTGGATTGATTACAATTTGGGGGGCCGGTACCCATTTATCTACTGGTTCGGGTATTTTATCACCTGGTTTATATGGCTTATTTGGAATATAATCTTCAGGTGGTAATTCAGGGCTTATATTTGTATCATTTATTACAAGACTTCGTGACCTTGATCTTTTACCAGCTTCATTATAATAATATCCGATTACATGAGTTCCATAATTTTGAATACTTATCTCAGTCGTATATGTTTGTTCAAGTCCATAATTTAGTTTATATATTTTTTTATAGGCTCCTTCTGGATAAGTTATACTTACTCTTGCTACTTCATTTTCATTTTTAGCTGGTAATCTTTTTAATATTGGAGCTTCTAATACTTCTTCTTCAACACCGATATTACCAATATATACAATATCTCTTCCCGCTCGATTACGTGTCATTAATAAGTTACCATCTTGATCATATACTTTTTCTACGCTTTTCGCTCTCGCTTCGATAATTGTATTTTCTGTAACAACAAAAGGAACGGTGTAATCCATCCAGTCACTGCCACCTACTCGATATTCTTTAACTTCGGCATCTTTATCATAATTTATTTTAACCATTACCTTATCGGTATATTCTTTACCTCGATTATCTGGTACTATATCAACTAATAGTCTACCAACTGGTGGAATTATAAATTCTTCACCATTTATTTCATAACTAATCCATACATCTTCGACACGATTTAAGGGAATAGTGATGGGACCTGTATAGTCTTGCCAATGTAACATTGGATCGTGTCTTACTTCACCTTCACTACCTAATCGCCACTTTCTTTCGGTTGAACTTTCTGGATAATATAAAACTAAAGTAATCCAACCATCCCACAATTCTTCCTCATAGTCACCTGTATCTTGTTTTTGACCCATACAAGTTTCACACTTTAAAACTGATGATATTTGATAATCACCATTGATTTTTTTTATTATTACTTTACTGTTTTCTTTATCACACACTTGTTTAGTTTTGGGATCTACTACTGCTTTTATTGATTTACTTGCTATTAATTTATCTAAAGTTACTTCTCTTGTCTCACCTTCGCGAGATGGTAAGTTATCTTTACCTAAAGAATAATAATTAAAAGCTGATTTCTCCATCATCCCTTCATTTATTTTACATACTCGTTTATAAACGGCTCCCATTATTTTAGGAATAATTGCCATTGCTATTAAAAATATAACAGTTAATATTATAATTGTTGCTAATAATTCTAATATTGTAAAACCTT
>CAZHHH010000223.1:0-3366 GCA_964532085.1 uncultured Marinilabiliaceae bacterium | reverse complement strand
GATGGGGAGAGGTAAGAAAGTACCTTTGTGGTTATTTGGTTTTTTGTATTAATTTGAAAAATAGTTAAAAAAATAAATTTTTTAACTATTTTTGAATTAAATCGAACGAAACTTTACGCTATGATAAGTAAAACCAATGAATTAGCATTAGAACAAGCAATAGAGAAGGCATTAGCGGGTATGTGTCGCGAGGAAATCATACAAGAACCTGGCGCAACACTAGAACCGAGTAATATTTATAATAATGAAAAGTTCAGGATAGGTAATCCTGATGCTTTTGATGCTAAATTTGCATTGGATTTATCCATTTTTTGGGATTTTATAAACAACTCGCAACCCAAAGAACTCGAGAAACTTAAGCGTTCAAGTGATTGGAAATTGAGAATACTCAATCGTTATGACCGAATGGTGAAAAGACACGGCATTCTTCATCTTCTTCGCAAGGGCCTACAAGTAGATGATGCAAATTTTATTCTACTTTATCAGGCACCTATGGCGAGTAGTAGTGAAACTGTAAAAGAGAATTTCAAACAAAACATCTTTAGCGTAACTCGTCAAGTTCGTTATAACAATGATAATTTGCGCGAAGAGATTGATATGGTAATCTTCATAAATGGTATTCCCATTTCCACTTTAGAGCTTAAAAATGCTTGGACAGGCCAAACAGCACGTGTAAACGGTATTAGACAATATAAAAAAGATAGAGATAATCGTCAACCACTTTTGCAATTTGGACGTTGTGTAGTTCATTTTGCTGTTGATACTGATGAGGTTTATATGTGTACCAAATTGGATGGTGACAACTCTTTCTTTCTGCCATTTAATAAAGGTAACAATAATGGAAAAGGTAATCCACCAAACCCTTTTGGGCATCGTACTGCCTATTTATGGAAAGAAATTTTCACGCCTGAAAGTTTAGCAAATATTTTACAGCATTTTGTGCGTTTTGATGGCAAGTCGTCTGACTCACTAAGCAAACGAACCCTATTTTTTCCACGATATCATCAATTAGATGTAGTTCGTAAACTCATTAACCACGCATCGAATTATGGTGTTGGACATACATATCTGATTCAACACTCAGCGGGCTCTGGTAAATCTAATTCCATTACTTGGGCTGCCTATCAACTAATAGAAACCTATCCCGTTTTAGAAGATTTGCCGGGCTCAAAAGGTATGACCACACCTCTGTTTGATTCAGTAATAGTTGTTACTGACCGTCGTTTGTTAGACCGACAATTGCGAGATAATATTAAAGAATTTTCTGAAGTTAAAAACATTGTTGCACCTGCACACTCATCTCGCGACCTTAAAAACGCATTGGAGCAAGGCAAAAAAATAATTATTACTACCATTCAGAAATTTCCATTTATTATAGATGGTATATCAGATTTGAGTGATCGTCGTTTTGCCGTAGTAATTGATGAAGCGCACAGTTCACAAAGTGGTACTGCAGCTGGCAAAATGTATCAAGCTTTAGGTGTAAAAGAAGAATATGATATAGAAGATGCACAAGATTTTATTTTAAAAGCAATACAAGCACGAAAAATGAAAGATAATGCCTCATATTTTGCATTTACTGCAACGCCTAAAAATTCTACATTAGAACGATTTGGTACTAAGGGCAAAGATGGTACTTTTCATCCTTTCCATCTATACTCAATGAAGCAAGCAATTGAAGAAGGGTTTATTTTAGATGTTCTATCAAATTATACTACATATAAGAGTTATTATAAAATTAAAAAATCAACGGACGATAACCCTTTGTTTAACACTAAAAGAGCACAGAGAAAATTGCGCGCTTATGTAGAAAAGCATAGTCAGACTATTGCCGTCAAAGCTGAAATAATGATGGAACACTTTTTTACTAAGATTTATAACACCAAAAAGCTAAAGGGTAAAGCCAAGGCTATGGTGGTTACACAAAACATTGAGTCAGCCATCCGTTATTATCAAGCTATTCGTAATATTATAAATGATAAGGGTAATCCGTTTAAAATAGCTATTGCTTTTTCTGGTAAAAAGATTGTAGATGGGATTGAATATAGTGAAACAGATTTGAATGGATTTCCAGAGAAAGATACACGCGAATATTTTGACAATGATGAATATCGTATTTTAATAGTTGCCAACAAATACCTAACAGGCTTTGATCAGCCAAAACTTTGCACAATGTATGTCGATAAAAAGCTGCAAGGCGTTTTGGCAGTACAAGCACTAAGCCGTTTAAATCGTTCTGCAAACAAATTAAATAAAAGAACAGAAGATCTCTTTGTTCTTGATTTCTTTAATGAAACTGATGATATTAAAAAATCATTCGACCCATTTTACACATCCACATCACTAAGTAGAGCTACAGATGCTAATGTATTGCATGAGCTAAAAAACTCCCTTGATGAGATTGGAGTTTATGAACAAAGTGAAGTTGATGATTTTATTACAAAATACTTTAATGGAGTAGATGCACAACTTCTTAGTCCAATTATAGATATAGCCGCTGACCGTTTTAATAATATATTAGAGCTTAAAGATGAAGAGAAGGTTGATTATAAAATTAAAGCAAAGCAATTTGTGAAAATATATGGTCAAATAGCTTCAATTATAGAGTTTGAAATGGTTGGGTGGGAGAAGTTATTTTGGTTTTTAAAGTTCTTAATACCGAAATTGAAAGTAAGAACAGTAGAAGATGAGCAACTTGATGAATTGTTAAACTCTGTAGACCTTTCAACTTATGGTTTAGCACGTGTCAAATTGAATGAAACCATTGGACTAGATGACTCTGATAGTGAACTCGACCCACAAAATCCAAATCCACGTGGAATACATGAAACTGATAAAAAAGATGAGTTAGATATTATTATAAATACATTTAATGAGAGGTGGTTCCAGTGGGGAGATACAAGTGAAGAGGCTCGTGTCAGATTTATTAATATCTTTGAAAAAGCAACGGGACATCCTGATTATAAGATAAAAGTTGCCGAAAATAAAGACCCTCATACACGTGATTTAGCCTATAGAAAGATTCTGGACGAAGTTATGAATCAACAACGTCGTAAAGAGTTGGAGTTATATAAACAATATGCTACAGACGATGCTTTTAATAGGTCGTTTTTTGAATTGATGAAAAGAATGTCTGAATTACAAATTAGAGGAATGTATTGATATTCAATGTTAAATGTTCAATTATCAATGTACAATGTTTGCATTAAGCTCAGTCATTGTTCATTGCTCATTGAATTGCCCAACTACTCCACTTTCCTCCTCACTTACGACAAGATTGCGCTAAGACCCCACTTTCATCTTTCCACTTTCCTCTTTCCTCTCTCATCTTTCACTTCTCATTTTTCATTTTTCATTTTTCATTGT
>CAZHHH010000222.1:0-3407 GCA_964532085.1 uncultured Marinilabiliaceae bacterium | reverse complement strand
TTTATATTTGGATTAATTGTTATGATGAAAAATATAATGTAAAGATACTTCTAGATCTTTTAAAGTTTAATGACGAGGTAGAGGAATATAAAACACCGCAGAATATAAAACAATGGTATCAGTACTATGATAATTTTTATTTAAAATGGTTTTCTCAGATAGACGATTCAAAAAATATAATTTGCTTACTTAATAAAATAAACGATGGTTTTTTGAATGCAACCATTGATAAAATTAAGACATATAAAGATAATATGGAAAAATCATATCAAGACTATATATATGAGTGCTATCCGAATTTATTAGAGCAGGGTGAAACTAATATAAAAGTTATAAATAGCATAAATGAATATGTAAGCGATAATAAGGTTTTGTTTTTTATAATTGACGGTTTAAGGTTTGAATTATGGAATATAGTTAGGAGTCTGTTTGAAAAAAATCAGTATTTCATTGAAAATGATTGGCAATATTGCTTATCTATGATCCCATCTATTACATCTATTTCTAGGACTAGTTTAGTTACCGGCAAAACATTTTATTCATTAATGAATGAAAAGAAGCAGTCAAAATTTAGTTTTGGTCTTTTAAATGAAGAAAAACATATTAAAAAAATTTATCCAAATAAATCTATAGCTTTTAAAATAGGCGGATTAAAAGATTTGGAGGAGTTGTTAAGTGCAAAAACGGACATATATGTTTTCATATACTCCGAGGGTGATAAGCTGTTTCATGCAACAGGGGACCTGCTTAGTAAATCTATAGAACCTATTTTGCAAAATTTAATAGACGAAATAGTACATAAGGTGAGTGTACATGACAATATGTTAATAGTGTTTGGTACAGATCATGGTTCAACTATAAAATATGGCAGCGAAAAAGCGGTTATAGATATTCCCGAAAATGTGGCAGAAGAACAACATGGTAATAGTATAAAATTATTTGGTAGTTTTTTTAATCAAAATGTCCTAGATGAATTAAAAGACAGTATAGATAAAGATAAGTTTTACACTATATGGAGAGAGGATTTAAACAAATATGGATTGCCACAAAACACAATTAATGAAGAAGTATATGGGTGGATTTTTCCTAAATATAATTATTATTATGGAACAAAACCTAGTGGATTTAATCATGGCGGGTTTTCAATGGATGAAATAATAATACCCTATGGTATTTTCAGAAAACAACAAAGTGATTTTAAAGAATTGATGATCGAATTAACTTCAACTAATTTGAGATTAGATGAAGTATGTTATTTAAATGTTGTAATATATAATCCAAATAATTTTGGTATTAAAAAAATAATAATAGATATGTTTAGCATTGATGTTAAGGATATAATAAATGATTTACCTCCTAAAGGCAAAAGAAAGGTTACCTTACAATTTAAGATAGACAGTGATAATTGTGAAAATAATCATTTTAAGGAGACATTGGATTTTAATATTTATTATTTAAATAGTAAGACAAATCAACATATTAAACTAGATGAGCCTGTAGAAATAAAAATATCCGATACAATAAGCAGAGAAATATCTAAGAAGAGAACTTTAGATTTTTAAAAAAGGGTGATTTTAATTGGAAGGTTGGGAAAAAGCTTTAGTAAATAATTTTGGTTCTGCAGTAGTCAATAAAAAGCTGGCTTTAGAAAATGAAATTCAGGGAATACCAAGATATGTATCAGAGTATATATTAGGGGTATATGGGGTTGATGGTATTACGGGTGCTGCTATTAAGGAAGCCAATGATTTTATAAACCATAATAAATATAGCAGTAAAGAAAAAGAATTATTAAAAAGCAAATTAGTTTCTAATTATATACTTAAGGTTTTAGACAAATTTAAGGTAGAAACAGATGTTAAAAAAAATGAATATAATGCGAGCATGGGGACTATACACTTACCAAACATGAAAGCTAATCCAAGTTTAGTTAAAGAACATGAAAGACTTTTAGTTGACGGCGTTTGGGGCCTAGGTGAATTGAGATATTATCCTCCGGGAGAGGCATATTTTGGTAGGGATGATGTTAATAAAGATGGAATAATTGAACTGCAAAAATTTAAACCGCTACAGCTTTCGGACATATCTATAGAAGATTTCAAAAGGGGACGGGCTAATATTGACACAGAGTCTTGGATTAATGCTTTAATTTCAACAATCGGATTAAATTATAATAATTATGATTTAAGAAAAAAACTTATAATTTTATCTCGGATGGTACCGATGGTGGAGGAATCTGTTTTTATGATGGAATTTGGAAAACCAAGTACCGGGAAAACATATTGCTATGAAAACATATCGGCCTATTCGAGTGTTATTTCAGGGAGTTCTATTACTCCTGCACAATTTTTTTATAATATACAGACCAAGACACCGGGTTTGCTTTTACAGTATGACGTTGTATTATTTGATGAAATAGATAAGGTGCGCAATAAAGGAATAAATGAGGAGGTTATAAATAAGTTATATAAATATTTGGAAAGCTTTTCTTTTGATAGAGGGGGGATTGAACAATCCTCTACTTGTGGAATTATGATGGTTGGTAATATTAGTTCGGATAAAGAATATGAAGAAAAGACATTATTTTTAGATGTTTTACATGATAAATTAAGAGAAGAAGCATTTCTAACTAGATTAAATGGTGTTATTCCGGGGTGGGAGTTAGACCCAATAAAAAAGAGAGAAATAAGTATTACAAAGCATTATGGATTTATGGCAGATTACTTTAGTGAAATATTGCATGGGCTTAGAAAATCTTATGCTCACCAGCATATAGCCAAACAAAAAATCAAACTTAAAAATGCTAATATAAGAGATGAAAATAGTATTATAAAAATTGTTTCAGGCCTATTGAAAATAATTTTTCCCAATGAGAAAATCGAAGATGATATCTTTTTTGAAATTGTAAAATATGCAGTTGAAATTAGGCAGTTTGTAATTAATCAAATTTTTTATATTACCGGAAAAAAGGATTATGATGTTAGGTTGGAGTGGGATATTAATAATGGAATGTTGTAGGGATAGTATGTTCCATGATGGAAGGGAAAACAAGATTGTATTACAAACCTATGTTGAGGATGATAACATGAAAACTCTAAATAAATATATTTCACACATTATGAACAGATATTTAGATGCCAGAATAGGAGAAGAATTTTCTAACCACGAGCTAGGGGAATTATTAAGACAGGAAATCCCAGAATATATTGACGGACTTTCTATTATCGATAAAGATAGATATAGTTCAAGGGGAACTATTGGTGCAGGAGTATGGACTAAAACACCTTGGATAGCAGTTTTAGATAAAAAAATAAACGCTACTATGCAAGAAGGGGTATATATTGTTTATTTATTTTCTTCAGATATGGAAAGGGTTTATCTTACATTAAATCAGGGTGTTACCAATT
>CAZHHH010000221.1:0-3445 GCA_964532085.1 uncultured Marinilabiliaceae bacterium | reverse complement strand
ACATCAAAAGATCTTCTTCTTAAAATAAAATCATCTCCTAGATATAGTCTTCTAACTTCAGGGTCTTCGGCTAGTTCTTCGGCTGAGCCAGCTTTTAAAATATCACCTTCAAATAGTAGATAAGCTCTATCTGTAATGGAGAGAGTTTCGTGCACATTATGGTCTGTAATTAAAATTCCGATATTTTTATATTTCAACTTTGCCACAATTTCTTGAATATCTCTCACAGCTATTGGGTCAACACCAGCGAAAGGTTCGTCTAGTAATATAAATTTAGGATTTATAGCTAATGCTCTTGCAATTTCTGTTCTTCTGCGTTCGCCACCTGATAGCTGAATACCTTTACTTTTTCTAATATGTGTTAGGCTAAACTCTTCTAATAGTTCTTCAACTCTCTGACGTTGGTACTCTTTTGAGTATTTTGTCATCTCTAAAACAGAGCGAATATTATCTTCAACACTCATTGTTCTAAAAACGCTAGCTTCTTGCGCTAAATATCCAACACCCTTTTGTGCACGCTTATACATAGGTTCGTCGGTAATATTCAGGTCATTAAGAAATATTTCGCCAGCATTTGGCTGAATTAATCCAACCATCATATAGAATGTTGTAGTTTTTCCTGCACCGTTTGGTCCAAGTAATCCTACAATTTCTCCTTGTTTAACTTCTACAGACACACCTTTTACAACAGTCCTGCTTTTGTATCTTTTTACTAATCCTTTTGTGTGTAATCTTAGTTGTTCTTCTCTCATTTTAAAGCATTTTGTCTGTTAATAATCACTGCTTTTCATAACAAAAACAATTAAAAAAAATGTTTTTCTGTTAAAACAGTTATGAAAAAAGCAAAAATGAAATTGTTGCAAAGTTAACTTTATCGCTTATATTATTGATATTTAAAAGACAATATTTTTAAAAAGAACTTATTTTCTATTTTTTCTTATTTGTGTATAACAAAAATTTTTCATAACTTCAATTAACATTATTGAGGATATAAAACTCCCAAGTTTGTAAAACTTATAAACCCATACTAATAGAATAACACAATTAACTTTATAAAATTTCAGGAACTTACGTAGAGTATTTTTACGATTATGACAAAGAATATTGATTTAACTGCTCGTTTGAAAGAGCATTTTGGTTTTGACACTTTCAAAGGTAATCAGGAGATTATTATCAAAAGTGTTTTGGAGGGGAATGATACTTTTGTCCTTATGCCTACAGGTGGTGGTAAATCTCTATGTTATCAACTACCAGCTTTAATTTCAGAGGGAACTGCAATTGTTATCTCGCCACTTATCGCTTTAATGAAAAATCAGGTTGATGCAATAAGAGGATTTAGTGAGGAGACAGGTATTGCACATTTTTTAAACTCATCTTTAAATAGAGCACAAATTAATCAAGTCAAAGAGGATGTATTATCCAAAAAGACTAAAATGCTATATGTTGCGCCTGAATCTTTAACAAAAGAGGATAATATTCAGTTTTTAAAGCAAGTTAATATCTCCTTTTATGCAGTTGATGAAGCTCACTGTATCTCTGAGTGGGGACACGATTTTAGACCAGAGTATAGACGTATTAGAAATATAATTAGTGAAATAGGGCACGCGCCTGTTATTGCACTTACTGCAACAGCAACGCCTAAAGTACAAAGTGATATACAAAAAACATTAGGAATGTTAGAGGCTAATGTTTTTAAATCATCATTTAACAGACCTAACTTATATTATGAGATAAAGCCAAAAATTAATGCTTCAAAAGAGATAGTTAGAATTTTAAAAGACCAGAAAGGTAAATCAGCTATTATATATTGTTTAAGTAGAAAAAAAGTTGAGGAATTAGCTGAAACTTTAATTATTAATGATATAAATGCATTGCCATATCACGCTGGTATGGATGCTGCTACTCGTTCTGGCAATCAAGATAAGTTTTTGCACGAAGAGGTTGATGTGATTGTTGCAACCATCGCCTTTGGAATGGGGATTGATAAACCAGATGTCCGTTTTGTTTTCCATTATGATATGCCAAAAAGTTTAGAGGGATATTATCAAGAGACAGGACGTGCTGGGCGTGATGGTGGCGAGGGAAGATGTATAGCATTTTATAGTTATAAAGATATTCAGAAGTTAGAGAAGTTTATGCAAGGTAAACCGCTTGCAGAACAGGAAATTGGTAAACAGCTACTTTTTGAAACTGTTGCCTATGCCGAGACTTCACTATGTAGAAGAAAATTGTTGCTTCATTATTTTGGAGAACAATATAAGCAAGAGAGTTGCGACACTTGTGATAATTGCCAAAATCCAAAAGAGCAATTTGATGCAAAAGATGCTACAGTTCAGGTGATTAATCTTATCGCTGAGATAAAAGAGAATTTTAAAGCGGAACATATTGTAGATGTTTTACTTGGAAGAGAGACTCCAAATGTGAAAGCATACGGACATCAAGAGATAGATGCTTTTGGTTCAGGTGATGAAGAGAGTGACGGATTTTGGAACTCTGTAATTCGAAATGCATTAGTTTCTCGTCTGCTTGATAAGGATATTGAAAGTTATGGACTGTTGAAAATATTGCCTGCTGGACATAATTTTGTAAAAAAACCAGAATCAATTTTTATAAGTAAAAATCACGATTATGATGAGATTGAAGAAGAAAACGTATCTTCAGTGGGAACTGCATCAATGGATCCAGAGCTTTTTTCAATGCTTAAAAATTTAACAAGACAAGTTGCTAAAAAGCAAAATATACCTCCATTTGTGGTATTTCAAGAACCGTCACTTGAGGCGATGTCAACATATTACCCTATAACATTAGAGGAGTTGCAAAATATGCCTGGCGTTGGTTCTGGAAAAGCTCGTAAGTTTGGAAAAGATTTTATCGCTTTAATTAAAAAGCACGTAGAAGAGAATGATATTGAACGCCCTATGGATATGACTATCAAAACTGTGGCGGACAAATCTAAACTGAAGATTTCATTAATTCAAAGTATAGACAGGCAAGTGCCGTTAGACGATTTAGCTGATGGTAAAGGTTTGGATATGAATGAGCTTTTAAAAGAGTTAGAATCAATTGTTTATAGCGGAACAAGATTGAATATCGATTATTATATCGATCAAGTAATGGATGAAGAGTATAGCGAAGATATATTCTTATACTTTAAGGAGGAAGCGGAAACTGATGATATTCACTCTGCTATTGAGGAGTTGGGAGAAGATGATTATTCAGAAGAGGATATCAGAATGGTGAGAATTAAATTTATATCTGAGGTGGGTAATTAACCCGTATTATTCACCGAAAATAAAAGTATGATTACATAATGCCTAGTGTTAGCTTGTTAGCAATTTTGTTATTGAAGTATAAATAGGCGTTTATTTCTTGGATTCTTTTGTGACTCTTTTTCGTTGTAAGCCTTTTGTAGTATGTTAATACAACTGCAAGGCTTACACCTTAA
>CAZHHH010000220.1:1566-3474 GCA_964532085.1 uncultured Marinilabiliaceae bacterium | reverse complement strand
TAACTAATATTTTCTTCTACAAAATTTAAGACTGATAAAATTCGATTATCATTTGAAATTAAACCCCAATTACTTTCAGGTATAAACGATAAAATATCATTTATAAATGAATGAATTAAAATATTTATTGAAAAGTTAAAATTTGTGTTTGTCTCTTTAAGATGAGTTGTTATCAGTTTTATCTTATTTAGCAAGCCACTATCCGCTTCTATCTCAAATATTCCGGGAGATATATTATCATAAGGAAAACCGATGTTAAAATGAATAAACAGATGAGAAATATACTGTTTTGCTTCATTGAAATTTTGTTTATCTATTCTTCCTCCTTTAATGTTATATTCATTTTCTGGAAGAGCGTTATTATCTATTCTTGTTGAATATGATGTGTTTGGTGCAATTATAATAATTTTGTTAGAACTGAGTTCAACCTCTTTGTTTTGATGAAATATTTTAGCACCTGGTTTATCATTGTAATAAATCCGCCAATATGGATATGAAAGCTCGTTAAACTCCCAATTTTTTAACCACCAATATCTACAACAGTGAATTTTAATATTATAATTTGGAAAATTTTGTAAAATATCTGACGGGTCACCTTTATCTGGTTTTTTTGGAATAATTGTGCTTGCCATAATTAAATTGTTAGAAATAGATACAAATTTAATTAAAATAAACATTTTTTAAAATGTAAATAAAAGCCAAATTTGTGAAACTAAGATTAAAATAGAAATTAAAATTATAAATCAATGGCAAATAGATTAATCGGAGAGCTACCTAAGATTGGTATTCGTCCAGTAATTGATGGTCGTGAAAACGGTATTCGCGAATCGTTAGAAGATCAAGTAATGGCTTTGGCACAAGCTGCTGCAAATTTAATAGAATCTACAATTAGATTCTCAAGCGGTGAAAAAGTTGAGTGTGTTATTGCTGACACTTGTATTGGTGGAGTTGCTGAAGCTGCTATGTGTGCAGAAAAGTTTAGAAAAGAGGGTGTTGGGGTTTCGTTAACTGTTACACCTTGCTGGTGCTATGGTACAGAGGTGATGGATACAGACCCGCTTATTCCAAAGGCAGTTTGGGGTTTTAATGGAACTGAACGCCCAGGTGCTGTTTATCTTGCAGCTGCTTTAGCTGGATATTCGCAAAAAGGTTTGCCAGCATTTGGTATATATGGTCGTGAGGTTCAAGATTCTGGTGATACAAATATACCTAAAGATGTGCAAGAAAAGATTTTAAGATTTGTACGGGCAGGTTTGGCAGTGGCTCAAATGAAAGGAAAATCATATCTTTCAATTGGATATAGCTCAATGGGAATTGCTGGTTCTATGGTCGACACCACTTTTATGCAAGACTATTTTGGTATCAGAACAGAGTTTGTAGAATCTGTGGAAATTCTAAGAAGAATAGATCAAAAAATATATGATGAAGAGGAGTTTGAGAAAGCACTAGCTTGGGCTAAAGCAAATTGTAAAGAGGGCGAAGATTTAAATAGTCCAGAAAATCAGGTTGATGCTGAACGCAAGGCTTTTGAGTGGGAAACTGTTGTTAAAATGACTCTCATTTGCCGTGATATGATGATTGGTAATAAAAAGGTGATAGAGAAAGGATATCGTGAAGAGGGACTAGGAAGAAATGCTATTGTTGGTGGATTTCAGGGCCAGAGACAGTGGACAGATTATCAGCCAAATGCCGATTTTACAGAGGCAATTCTAAATTCATCGTTTGATTGGAACGGAATTAGACAACCGTTTATGTTTGCCACCGAAAATGATAGTTTGAATGGTATTTCAATGCTTTTTGGTCATCTGTTATCTAATCGTGCTCAACTATTTTCAGATGTTAGAACATTTTGGAGTCCAGAGGCTGTAAAAAGAGTTACTGGCGAGGATTTAACAGGATTAGCAAAAG
>CAZHHH010000220.1:0-1466 GCA_964532085.1 uncultured Marinilabiliaceae bacterium | reverse complement strand
GCAGAGGGTTGGACAGTTGTTCTTCCTGATGAGGTTCATAAAATTCTTGATAAACGAACAGATCCAACTTGGCCTACAACTTGGTTTGTGCCACGCACAACAGGTGAAGGTGCTTTTAAAGATGTATATAGTGTTATGGCAAATTGGGGAGCAAACCACGGTGCAATCAGTTATGGACATATTGGAGCTGACTTAATAACACTGGCTTCTATGTTTAGAATTCCAGTAAATATGCATAATGTTGACAGTGACAAAATCTTCAGACCAAGTGCGTGGACAGCCTTTGGTGAAGATAAAGAGGGCTCAGATTACAGAGCGTGTGCTAATTATGGACCACTATATAGTTGAAAAATGACAGTTGAAAACTGAAGGTCAGTAGATAGTCGAACCGTTGAAAAATGTTATAATTTATACTCTTGTCCTCTATGTGGATAGAAAAAAACTATTGCAAGAAGAGTTAGCAAATTCAAGGTTTCTAATTGCAGGGTCTAAAAGTCCCCTTTAGGGGGTTGGGGGTTAAACGTGATTGAATGTAACGTGCTTTTAATAGCACAAATAAAAACTGAAAGTGGTCAGTAGCGTAGTCGAACTGTGGAAAGATGAAAGTTGAAAGATGAAAACTGAAAGCTGGGTCTAAGCCCAGTCTCGCTAAAGGCGAGGTTGGGGCAGAGCCGAATCTCGTTGTAGGGGAGGATGAAAATTAACAGATAAAAATTATCATAGAACATTAATTTTATAATGAATAAAATTGCAATAGTTTTTGATATAGGTGCTTCTAATGTGAGGGTTGTAGCTATTGATACAATGGGTACAATTCTCGCAATAGATTCTAAACCAAATGAGGTAGATTATGATCCATATTTTGACGGTGGGAAAATATGGGATATCGACAAATTATGGCTAAAATTGGCTGACTCCTCTAAAGAGGTGATGAAGAAAATTGATGCGAAAAATGTAGTTGGTATTACCATAACAACTTTTGGTGTTGATGGAGCATTTATAGACAAAAGTGGAGAGATGCTTTATCCTGTAATTTCGTGGCAATGTTCGCGAACAGAGAATATGATTTCAAAAATTGAGAATAAGATTTCTCTTGAAAAAATCTATTCTGAGAGTGGAGTTTATCCTTATGATTTTAATACTATAAACAAGTTTATTTGGTTTAAAGAGAATCGTTCTGACATAATTGAAAAGGCTGATAAATTTCTTTTTATGCCCTCGCTACTTGCTTACAAATTAACAGGTGTTGCCAAAAATGATTACACAATGATTGGCACATCTATGATGAATGATTTAGCCCAAAGAGATATCTCTTCAAAAATATTTGAAGCTCTTGATATTTCAGAATCTATTTTTGGAGAATTTGGAGAGGCGGGTGACTTGGTTGGTGCAATTACCAAAAGTGCATCAAAAGAGACTGGACTTCCTGAGAATTTACCGCTCTATTTGGCAGGTCACGATTCTCA
>CAZHHH010000219.1:0-3488 GCA_964532085.1 uncultured Marinilabiliaceae bacterium | reverse complement strand
GCCTCTGCATACATTAAATATACATCTGCAAGTCTAAACATTGGAAAATCAATATCAACGCCATCTACCTCAGTATTTGAAGCTATTGCTCCATCATCAGTTAAGTTACTCCATTTTGTGACAAAATAACCACCTTTTCTGTCTGTTACACCATTAGGCATAAATTGAGTATTATCACCTTTATCAAGTAAAGCTCTATCACCAGAACTTTTATTTCCATCATCTAAATCAAAAAGTGCAGAGAAGTTTCCACGCACTCTAAACATACTCCAAGCATTTGATACACCTAATGATAATGCATCTGGGCCTTCATCAGTATCAAGTTGTCCACAAGCCAAATAAGTAGTTGCACCCCACGACATTACACTCTCGCTATCTACAACTAGCGGGAAAATAATCTCATGTCCTACACCAACTCGTTTATGATTATCTGCATTAAATAGTTTTGCATAATCCTCTTCTAACTGATATCCTTCATCAATAACCTTTTGGCTATAGGTCATACACTCTTCGAGTTTATTACCAACGCCATAAGTTTCAGCATTCAAATACATTCTTGCTAATAAAGTCCATGCAGCACCACGAGATGCATGACCATATTCACAAGATGCAGCGTCAGCTAATTCTTCACCAGCTTCTATTAACTCACTTTCGATAAATGCGAAAATTTCAGCTGCAGTTTTCTTCTCTGGAAGTTTTGAACTACCAATCAAATCTTCATCAGCAAATGGAATATTATGAAATAAATCCATTGCATGATAATAAGCCATTGCTCTTAAAAAGCGAGCTTCTGCACGATATGATCTAATCTCTGATTGTTGACTTTCTGTAAATCCAGATATTTTATCATCAGTACTATTTTTCAAAAACTCATTACATAGAGAGATTGAATAATATGCTCTATAATACATATCTGCAATCCAAGGGTCTTGATTATCCCAAGTTAAAAAGGTTAAATCACCAATATTATCTCCTTCAATCCAAGTTGACGCTATTTCGTCAGTACCAGCTTGTTGCAAATTAAAATAGTTACGCATATAGTCATATCCGTTATTACTACTTAAATCAGCATTGCCTCCACCCTTTTCTTGGCCTTCTGTAACAAACGAAGCATAGCATTTTGCCAAGGCAGGTAAGTAATTTTCAGCTTTTGAATATACAGATTCTGATGTCTCTTCAATGTGTGGATATTGATTTAAATCATCTACACATCCGTAGAAAAGAGTAATAACAAAAGCTATTAGAATATATTTTATATTTTTCATTTTCATCATTTTTTTAAATTAAAACTCCAATCCTAAGTTTAATGAGAAGATGCGCGGACGAGGGTAGAATGAAGAATCCATACCTTGTGGCACCTCAGGGTCAACGCCTGTATATTTGGTATAAGTAAATACATTTTGAACCATTGCAGTTGCAGTTAGTCCAACATATTTAGATATTTTACCAAAATCATAACTCAAAATTATGTTATCCATCTTTAAGAAAGATGCATTTTCAACATAGTAATCTGACAAAAATTGACGATTATTAAAACCTGTTTTCAGATAGCTTGAATGTAAATTATTCAACTGTTTTGTATTATATGTCAATGTACCATAAGCTCCTGTGTTCATTGCCATTCCATTGAAAACATAATTTCCAATATTAGCACGTAAACTTGTACCAAGAGTTACATTTTTATAACGCACAGAAGTACTAAATCCTAAAATATAATCAGGTGCTGGTGATTTATATCTGTATAAATCCTCTGAATCTATCTCCCCATCACCATTTATATCAGCGTAAGCACCCTCTATAGGTTTACCATCTTCATCATAAAGCTGATGATATAGGTAGAACATATATGGTTCATACCCTTCTGTTAAAACTTGAAAATAGTAGCTATCAAGTGTAGGACCAACCGATGTATTTGTGATAGTATTACCTTTTACAATAGATAAATTAGTAACCTTTTGCTTTAGCCAAGATGCATTTAGACTTAAATCCCAAGTCCAATCGTGAGTGTCAACAGCAACTGCATTTATCTCAAACTCAATACCCTCGCTATCAACATTTCCAACATTGGTAAGAATAGATTTATCAAAGTTTGTTCCTGCAGGTGATGGTACTCTTGCTAATAAGTCTTCTGTTTTTCTTGTATAATATTCAATTGAACCATTTAGTTGGTTATTGAAGAAACCAAAGTCTAGACCATAGTTAAATGATTTTGTAGTTTCCCACTTCAAATCAGAAACATAGGCCTCTGGTCTATAAGTATTAACAGCACTATTGCCAAAAATATATTGCGCCCCAGGCTGACTAATTGTGTAGATTGGCAAATATCCATAATTACCAATTCCCTCCTGCTGACCGGTGATACCGTAACTCACTCTTAATTTCAAGTTTGAAAGGGCATCAAAATCATAAAGGAAAGACTCCTCTGACAATCTCCAAGCTAAAGCAACAGATGGAAAAGTTCCCCATCTATGGTCTGATCCAAATCTTGAAGTACCATCTTGACGAATAGTTCCAGTAACCATATATTTATCATAGATAGAGTAGTTTAATCTTCCATAATATGAAAGCAAAACGTGTCTTTGATCGCTTGCAGCTATAGAACTTTGAGAAACTTTACTTTCGTTATACTCCTCATAAGCTACAGTTGTGCTTTTCCAAGCTTGATAATCATATCCTGCAATTAAATCTAATCGACTACCTAAGAAATCAAAATCATTATTATAATTAAAATAAGTAGTTAATAATCTGTTTTCTTTCTCTTGAGGACCATATTTATAATTTCTACCACCTGAAGCATAATATTCTGCAGCCGACGCAGGAACATAAACAACTCCTTCTCCTTCTGCATAGTCATAACCTAATGTGGCATTGAATCTTAACTCGGGTAAGAAATGAAATTTATAATCAATATCTAAGTTAGTTATTAATCTACCCACATTACTTTCAGATGAGTATTGATTAATCAAACCAACTGGATTTAAAACTGCTGAAGTAACGGGTGTATCACCATCTAGTGCTTCATTATATCCACCAAAATCTTCCGAATCTGTGCGAACTGGAATTGTTGGATTAAACCTTGCGGCATTCCAAATTGCAGCTGAGGGCGCAAATGTATTATTATTTACAGAACCTTTAAGACCTAGATTTAATTTTAAATGTTTATCTAAAAGATATGGCGTAACATTAATATTTCCAGTTATTCTTTCAGCTCTATCTGTTTTTAAAATTCCTTCTTGATTATAATAACCTAAAGAAACTCTGTAAGGAAGACCTTTGATAACACCAGCTGCACTTAAATTATTATCAGTTCCAAATGCAATCTGATAAATTTCGTCATTCCAATTTGTATTTTCTGTTCCCAATAGGCCTTTTTGAATATCATCACCTTTTTCATTAACAACATCTGTTAATTGCTGAGTAGATAACATATCGGCCAATTTGGTTTTAACTTGCAGAGAATTTGTTGTGCTAAAGTTTAATTTAACTTT
>CAZHHH010000218.1:0-3587 GCA_964532085.1 uncultured Marinilabiliaceae bacterium | reverse complement strand
CGCAAAATTGGGAAAGATTGTATGATGGTTTTGAGAAAGCTAGTACAGATTTTGAGGAACAACCACAAATTGTTTTATCATCAAAAAGCAATGTCCTTTCAGGAGGTGATGCGAGTGATGAGCGTGAGTTTGAGGGTGGTAGTGGTACATATTTTCAAATAAAAAATAGATATGTTTTAACTCCTGTAAAATCGGGCTTGATGATAATTGAGCAACGTCGTGCCCACGAACGGATTTTATATGAACGATTTTTATTTCAAATAAAGAATGAGAAAATCTCTTCTCAACGTCTGTTATTTGTTGAAAAAATAGAACTTAACGCAGAGGATAGTGTTTTATTAAAGGAAATTATGTCAGCTATAGAGGCTTTTGGCTTTGATATTGTAGAAAAAGATGAAGGTTTTGAAATAGCGGCAATTCCATCTATTTTAGAACAGGGAGATATTATAAATGTGATTGACAGTTTGCTAGAAGCATATAAAACTGGAGAATTAGATGTTGAGGTGGAGATGCGCGAGCAAATAGCTGCAATTATGGCAAAAAATGCCTGTATGAAAGTTGGCGAAGTGCTAACAACTGAAGATATGATGGGCTTGGCAGCTAATCTTTTTAAGTGTCAATCTCCAAATTATACGCCAGACGGTAGAACTGTTATATCAATTATTGATAACGAAGAATTAGAAAAAAGATTTAGATAAATTATAATGCAGACAAGAAGAAGCTTTCTGGGAGGTTTGCCACCAGTGGTTAAAAACCTTTTGATAATAAATGTAATACTATATTTTGCTAGTGTAGTCGTTTTCCAATCTTTAGGAATACGAATTGAGGAGTATTTGGGGCTTCACGTGCCAATGGCAGAAAAGTTTGGTGCTTATCAGCTGGTAACCTATATGTTTTTACACGCATATCCCTCTCCATCACATATTTTTTTCAATATGTTTGCCCTCTTTATGTTTGGGCGTTTACTTGAATCGGTGTGGGGTTCTAGAAGATTTTTGCTGTTTTATATGGTGACAGGAATTGGTGCAGCATTAGTACATTTAATAACTCAATATTATGAGGTTTTACCAATTTTAAAAGAGATTTCATACTATATGAATAACTCATCTCACGAAAACTTACAAAGCTTTTTAGCCAATCATCATAAAATAGGTAGCCATGCAATGCGAGAAAAATTCAACGTTTTTGTGGGTGCTTACAATGGTGTAATAAATAGTGACCCATCAGCTGCAGCAAGCTTAGCAAGAGAATATTTATATAATTATAGAACTGATTTTTTAAATGCTTATATTACAGTAGGTGCATCTGGTGCTGTGTTTGGGATATTGCTTGCTTTTGGAATGCTTTTTCCAAATATGAGATTGATGCTTCTATTTCCACCAATTCCCATAAGAGCAAAATATTTTGTAATTTTTTATGGAGTATTAGAGTTATATTTGGCACTAAAAGATTCACCAATGGATAATGTTGCACACTTTGCACATCTTGGAGGTATGCTTTTTGGCTTTATATTAATAAAGTATTGGCAGAAAAAAGGAGTTAATTATTAATTTGAATTTTATATGTCTATTTGGGAAGAGATAAAACAATCATTTAGGTATGGCACAATTGTTACAAGGTTGATTTATATCAATTTAGCCGTGTTTTTACTATTTAGATTTATCCAATTATTCATAGTTTTTGGAAGTGGTGAAGGTTCTAAAATATGGAATTGGATATACTATTTCTCCGTTCCCTCAGCACCTGCAAAGTTAATTGTGCAACCTTGGAGTGTGTTGACATATATGTTTCTTCATTATGATTTTTTACACCTACTTTTCAATATACTTTATCTATATTGGTTTGGAAAATTATTGTCGCAATTCGTTGAAGAACGTGAGGTTTTAAAATTATATATTTTAGGAGGTGTTGCCGGTGCAGTACTCTATCTTTTAGCATTTAACTTAGTTCCAGGATTTTATAAATTTACAGATTCATCTATGCTGCTAGGTGCTTCAGCAGCTGTAATGGCAATTCTTTTTACAGTGGCAGCATATAAACCTGATTACGTAATAAGACTCTTTTTTATTGGTGAAGTCCGACTTAAATATGTTGCATTGGTTGCATTTTTACTAGATTTAATAAGTATACCGACAATGAGCAACACAGGTGGTCATCTTGCTCACATTGGTGGGGCTTTAGTTGGTTTATATTATGGTAGATTGTGGGCAAAAACTGCAAGACCACAAGGGGTGACGATAAAAAAAGATATATCGTGGTTGCTAAGGAGTAAACCAAAAATGAAAATTACTCACAAACGTCCTATATCTGATATGGAATACAACACACAGAAGGTTCAAAAAGAGAAAGAGGTGAATAGAATATTAGAGAAAATTAAACGAAGTGGGTACGATAGTTTAACATCTGCAGAAAAGAAAGCACTTTTTGATGCAAGTAATGAATAGTCAAAAATTTTAAATGAAATTAGTTTGAGAAAGTTTTTTTCTTCCATACAGGTGATAGTTTTATTAGCATTGGCAACATTGTTAATATTTGCTACTATTACTTCATTTATTGAACCAATTCATATTCATATATTTGCATTTACAGGTTTTTTCTATCCTCTATTTTGGATTTTAAATATTGGAGCTCTGATATTTTTACTTGCCCGTAGGCGTTGGGTTTTAACACTGATACCAATTTTTGCAGTTATTATTACAATCAATAGCTGGAATAGTGTTTTTCAGTTTTCTAAGAAAGAGAAGGAAATTTCTGAGATGGAAGAGCCTATAAAAATCATCTCTTATAATACGCGTATGTTCGACTATTACAAGTATTCAGGAATGGATGGTGCGCCAGATGTTATATTTGATGCTCTTTTAAAAGAGAATGCTGATATTATCTGTTTTCAAGAATATTTTACCACTTTGGCGAAAGAGCCATATAAGCCAAATTCAATTTTAGCAAAGTTTAGACATTATAAATATAAGCATATCGAATATTTGCATACTCGCAAGGGAAATACAGGTTATGGATTAGCAATATTTTCAAAATATCCTATAGCTAATAGTGGAGCTATTCGTTTTGAAAAGAGTAATAATCTATCTCAATTCTCTGATATAACAGTAAATAATAAGAAGATTAGATTATTTAACAATCACCTTGAGTCTATTGGCTTTAAAGAGGATGAGCTGAGTGTGTTAGACAGTTTGGATTTTAGAATGACACCCTACCAAAAAGAGGGATTAAGAAATATTTCAAATAAGTTAAATCGAGCTTTTTCATTACGTAGTAAACAGGCCGAAGCGATATCAAGGCATATTAAAAATTCACCATATCCCGTAATTGTATGTGGAGATTTTAATGATACGCCTGTTTCTTATACATATCGGAAAATGAAAAAAGGTTTGAGAGACGCTTTTATCGAATCTGGCTCTGGATTCAGCGGTACATATAACGGACAGTTACCAAGCTTTAGAATTGACTATATATTCCACGATGCAAAATTTAATTCCTACAACTATAAAAGAATGGATTTGGAATATTCTGATCATTTTCCAATAATGACGACGATTGATTTGGGGAAATAGGGAATTAATGGGCAATTA
>CAZHHH010000217.1:0-3607 GCA_964532085.1 uncultured Marinilabiliaceae bacterium | reverse complement strand
ATAACTATGAAATACAAAGTTGACAAAATTTCGAGTAAAGATATTGAAATGAGCGAACATCTTAATATTGATGTTGATAAAGCAAATAAAATATTAGAGATAAAACTAAAGGTTTTTAATAAGGAGATTACACCTGATGAGGCACGTAAAATAATTAATAAAACTTTTGACTCAATAACAGCCGATGAGTTTGCATTTGGGGAGCAGCATCTTTATGAAGCTGGTATTACAGATGAGGTTATGGTTGACGGGATGAATGATGTTATTGATATTTTTCAAGATGTACTTGCACGACAAGATTTGAATCTTCCAGCTGGTCATCCTATTCAGGCTTATGCTGATGAAGCTACAGAGATAGATAAAGTTTTACTAAAAATAGAAGCGAAATTAAAAGGGAAGTTTATAGTTAATGAGTGGCTTGAAATTTATGAACAATTAGATAAAATAAATATCCATTTTAGCAGAAAACAAAATCAATTATACTCTGCATTAGAGCGCGTTGGATTTGATCGACCGTCAAAAATTATGTGGACTTTTGACGATAGAGTTCGTGATGCTATTAAAGAGTCATACATTTTCTTGACTGAGAAAAAAGAAGAAGAGTTCATCAAGGCTCAAGATAATGTTTTATATTTAGTAAGAGATATTTTAAGCAAAGAGCGTGATATTTTATTCCAAACATCTTTAGAACTTTTAGATGACAGCGTTTTCGTAGAGATGCAAAATGGCGATGCCGAAATTGGTTATTGCTTAATTGATACACCTCCAAAATATAAAGGTAAAAATGTGACAGCTACACAAGAAGAAGCTTCAAATAATGATGCTTTGGTTGCAGATTTGAAAAAAGTATTGGAAAAACATGGAGTTTCTGGACTTGATTCAAATCAAAAAGTATTGGATGTTGCCACTGGGAAATTGACATTAGAGCAGATAAATTTACTTTATAAACATATGCGAATGGATTTATCTTATGTTGATGAAAATGATATAGTACAGTTCTATACAGATACTGACCATCGCGTATTTCCCCGTAGTGCGGGAGTTATAGGTCGAAAAGTGGAAAATTGTCATCCACGCGAAAGTTTGGACAAAGTTATGGAAGTTATTGAAACTTTTAGAAGTGGAGAGCAAGATGAAGCTGAATTTTGGATTGAAAGTAGAGGTAAGTTTATATATATACTTTTTGTTGCAGTTAGAGATGATGCTGGAAACTATCGTGGTGTTCTCGAAATGATGCAAGATGTTACTCATATTAGAAGCTTGCAAGGTAACCGTAGGTTATTAAGTTGGGATAGTGGTAGTAAACCTGATGCAGAGATAATTGAAAAAGTGGAATTAAATTCTAAAATGAAAGTAGGTGAACTTTTTAAGAAATATCCATTTTTAAAACAATATTTAATCTCGTTAAATCCTGAGTATAAAAAATTAAATAATCCAATTTTATATGCTACAATGAAAAAAATCGCTAACTTGGAGATGCTTAGTGAAGTCGGTAGCTATAATATACCTGAGTTTATTAATATGCTTCAAAAAGAGATAGAAACTAAAACCAAATAATTATGAGTAAGTTTATTGTAAAAGTCTTAGAAATTGAGAAAATCACTCACGATGTGTTGTGTATAAAGTTAGAAAAACCAAATGGCTACGAATATACAGCTGGGCAAGGTGCAGAAATAGCTATAAACAAAGAAAATTGGGAAAAGGAAACACGCCCATTTACCTTGACAAGTATTCCGACTGATTCATACTTGGAATTTACAATTAAGGCGTATCCATCTCACAATGGGGTTACAAATGAACTTCTAAATTTAAAGGTTGATGATGAGATTATATTGTCAAAGCCGTGGAATTCATACTCATACAAAGGTGAAGGAGTTTTTATTGCAGGCGGAACGGGTATAACTCCGTTTCTATCTATATTAAGACAATTAAAAGAGGATGGAAAAGTTGAGAATAATAAACTCTATTTTGGAAATAAAACAGAAGAAGATATTATTCATAAAGAAGAGTTTACATCAATCCTTAACTCAAACTTTATAAATGTACTTTCGGATGAAGATAATCCCAATTATGAAAGGGGTTACATAACAAAAGAGTTTATTGAAAAACATAATATAGATAAAGCAACATATTTTTACATATGTGGTCCACGACCAATGACAAAAAGTGTGGTAGATGCGCTAACTGAGCTAGGCGTAAACCCTGAAAATATTTTTAATTAGTAACCAATTTAAAAGATAAATAAAATGGAAAAGGTTATTTCAAAAGTTAAAAAACAACTGACACATAATGGAAAAGAGTTAACATATTTCAGCTTATCAGATTTACAAAAAGAGGGATATGATATTGAAAAAATGCCATTTTCTATAAGAATACTTCTAGAAAATGCTCTTCGAAACCACGATGGTTTTTCCATTACAGACGATAATGTATCAACAATTTTAAATTGGAAACCAGAAGCGGTTGATAAAGATATTCCTTTTAAACCAGCTCGTGTATTGATGCAAGATTTTACAGGAGTTCCTGCGGTGGTTGATATTGCTGCACTTAGGGCAGAGGTTGCACGAAAAGGCAAAAATCCTGATTTAATAAATCCGCTTATTCCTGTTGATTTAGTTATAGACCACTCTGTTCAAGTTGATTATTTCGGTACTGATTATTCATATCTTAGAAATATTGAAAAAGAGTATGAAAGGAATAAAGAACGATATGAATTTTTAAAATGGGCACAAAATTCATTTGATAATTTTAGTGTTGTACCACCCGGAATGGGAATTTGTCATCAAGTAAACTTAGAATATCTATCACAAGGTGTGATTGCAAGAGATGGACAAGTTTTTCCTGACACTTTGGTTGGAACAGACAGCCATACGCCGATGGTAAATGGAATTGGTGTTGTTGCGTGGGGTGTAGGCGGTATTGAAGCCGAAGCAGCTATTTTAGGTCAACCGCTATTTTTTATTATGCCTGAGGTTATCGGATTAAAATTAACTGGTAATCTTCCACTTGGCACAACAACCACCGACCTAGTACTGACAATAGCTAATTTGCTTCGTCAGAAAGGTGTAGTGGGTAAATTTGTTGAGGTTTATGGTGATGGATTAAATAATCTAAGTGTTCCTGATAGAGCTACAATTGGTAATATGTCGCCAGAATTTGGGTGTACAATTACATATTTCCCAATTGATGACAAAACTCTAGAATATATGCGAAATAGCAACCGTTCTGAAGAGCAGGTTGAATTAGTAGAGAAATATTGCAAAGCAAATATGCTTTGGAGAGAGAATGAGTCAAAAATTGAATATAGTGATATTTTAGAGCTGGATTTATCAACTATTGAACCAACTGTTGCAGGTCCAAAGCGTCCGCAGGATAAAATTTTAGTAAAAGATTTTAAAGAGAAATTTATAGACCTTTTAGACGAAGGCTATCAGAGAGAATATATTCCGCATAACAATAGAGAATTTGATAAATCTCTTTCTCGTTTTGATGGTGAAGGAGGAATTCAAGGTAGTTCAAAATCTGACAAAACCGATGATAATATAGAAATTGAGGTTTCGAAAAAAGGAAAATTAAAAACTGTATGGATAACTCGAGGTCAGGAGAA
>CAZHHH010000216.1:0-3647 GCA_964532085.1 uncultured Marinilabiliaceae bacterium | reverse complement strand
AATTTACCTCACGATGCTTCAATTTATGGAGAATTTGTTAGAGATACGCTTGGTGGAAGTAGCCGAAATGGATTTAGACCACGAAATATCGGGTGGTATAGAAAGAGTTTTGAGCTAAATAAAAATCAGATAGCAAACAAAAAAGTCTATGTTGAATTTGAGGGTGTTCACAGAGCATCTGAAGTGTGGGTTAATGGTCAATATTGCGGTAAATTTCTAAACGGATATTTAGATTTTCAATATGATGTTACTGATAAATTGAAGGCAGGAAAAAATGTAATATCTGTTAGATATGATAATACTTTTGAAAAAAGTTCTCGATGGTACACTGGTGAAGGAATTCATCGTGATGTCTATCTTCATTTCCTTGATCCATTGCATATTGATAGATATGGAACTTATGTAACTACGGCATTTTTAACAGATGATTTAGCAAAGGTAGAAGTTGAAACGTTCGTTATAAATAACTATTCTGATATAAAAGAGGCTACACTTATTACTGAAATAGTCGATCCATTGGGAAAAGTTGTAGCAACTCGAAAAGCTGTTGTTCCAATTAGTAGTGATGAACAATATAAGTTTAAACAGCATTTTACTCTGGAAAATCCTAAGTTTTGGGATATTATTCATCCATTTATGTATCAAGCAGTATCAAGAGTTTATATTGAAGAAGAGTTAAAAGACACTTACAATACGAATTTTGGACTGCGGAATATTGATTTTACTCCAGAAAAAGGATTTTTATTGAATGGTAGAAAACTTTTTTTAAAAGGTGTTAATTTACATCATGATTTAGGTCCTTTAGGTGCGGCATCTTTTGAGAAAGGATGGGAAAAAAGATTAAGCATCTTAAAAAATGAACTTGGAATAAATGCTATTAGACTAAGCCACAATCCGTATCCTAAATTTGTTTTAGATTGGTGTGACAAAAATGGTATTCTTGTATTCCATGAGTTTTATGATAAGTGGGATAATCAATATTATGGCCCGGGAAATAGATTTGAAGATAATTGGAGAAATGATGTCAAAACAGCTATGATGCGCGACAGAAATCACCCCTCAATTTTTATATGGAGTGTAGGAAATGAAGTCTATCATCAGATTCACAAAGATAAAAGTGCAGATTTTGGTGTTTCAAGATTAAAAGATATGGTCAGTTTTGTAAATAAAATTGATCCATCACGAAAAGTAACTTGCGGACTTTTCCCTCGAAGATATAGAGGACATAAAGCACAAGATAAAGGTTTTAATCAAGCAGCTCCACCCGAAATGGCATTTTATATGGATGTGATGAGTGTCAACTATATGGAGAGGTTTTTTGCAAAAGACCATGAGAAATACCCTCAACTAATTTTTATGCTTAGTGAGGCAACAACTGGAGAATCAGGATATACATTTTTTGATTATGACCACTCCTACACAGCAGGACATTTCTATTGGGGTGGAACTGAGTATATTGGTGAGTCTTTTGGCTGGCCATCAAAAGGATGGATAAATGGTTTATTAGATATGACTAATAATTTCAAATCGTCTGCCCTAAGTGTTAAAAGTTTTTATAACTCATCTCCTATGGTTCATACTGTAGTATTGGATAAAGAAGCTGTAAACTCCCTTGAATGGAATGAGCATCGCCTAACTTGGAAACCAAAATATAGCCACTGGAACTGGAAAGAAGATGAGGTGGTAACTGTTGAGGTGTTTTCAAACTGTAATGAAACTGAACTATTTCTCAATGGGAAATCGCTTGGAATAAAGCGTAAAAGTGGTTCAATGCCAGAGTTAAAATGGGATGTGAAATATGAGCCAGGAGAACTTATAGCTGTTGGTTGGAATTATGGTAGAAAAGTTGCTGAGCACGTCATCAAAACAGCAAGTAAACCACATAAAATTATTCTTGAACCAGATAAAACAGAACTTGATGCAGATGGATTAGACTTAGTCTACTTTGATGTTAAAGTTGTTGATGAAAATGGCGTTGTAGTTCCTTATGCTGATAACAATATTCAGTTTACTGTAAGAGGAGAAGGAGTAAATGCAGGTGTTGGAAATGGGAATATTTATAGTGATGAGCTTTGGCAGTCAAATAATAGATCTGCATATCAAGGACAAGTGCAGCTAATAATTAGATCCACTCAAAAGGCAGGAAAAATAAATATTGAAGCTAAATCGAAAGGTTTAGATTCTGATAAGGTAATGTTAATTTCAAAATAGAAAAAAATGCGACACATTGTAGTTGCTATATTGATGTTTTTCTTGTTTTCGTGTACCCAAAAACAAGAAAAGGCAAATAATCTTCAATTAAGAAATGAAATAAAGCCTCCAGCAATGGGATGGGCTAGTTGGAATAACTATCATGTTAACATTAGTGAAGATATTATTATGTCACAAGCTGATGCTATGGTTGAGCTTGGCCTTGATAAATATGGTTATCGTTTTATTAATACTGATGATGGGTTTTATGGTGGACGTGATGAAAATGGGAAAATAATACCACACCCTGATAGATTTCCTAACGGAATGAAGGTTCTAGCTGAATATATTCGTTCAAAAGGATTAATCCCAGGCATTTATACCGATGCAGGTGTTAATACATGTGCGTCTCATTATGATAGAGATACTATTGGAGTGGGGATGGGTTTATATGGATATGATAAGCAAGATTTGCATCAATATCTCGTAGAGTGGGATTATGATTTTATAAAAGCGGATTGGTGTGGAGGTAGATGGCTCGATTTAGACGAGGAGTCGCGTTATACAAAAATAGGAAAGATTATTTATGACTTAAAACCTCATGCAACGTACAATGTTTGCAGATGGGAGTTCCCTGGTAATTGGGTTGTTAATGTGGCAGATTCATGGAGAATATCAGGAGATATCAGAAATAATTTTAACTCTGTAATGAGAATTGTTGATATAAATGCAGATTTATGGAGACATGCTGTTCCTGGTGCATATAACGATATGGACATGCTTCAAGTAGGACGTGGTATGAGTTATGAAGAGGATAAAACTCATTTTACTATGTGGTGTATGATGCATTCTCCTCTTCTTTTAGGCAATGATTTGACAAAGATGTCTCAAGAAACTGTAGAAATTATTACTAATGAAGATTTAATAGCTATTAATCAAAGCTCTTTTGTTTATCAAGCAAGACGATTGTATAAAGAAGGTGATAAGGAGATATGGGCAAAGCCTTTGGTCTCAACAGCAAGTGGCGAAGTAGCAGTAGTTCTTTTAAATCGTTCTAAAAATGAAAAAAATATAGAACTTAATTTAGATAAAATAGGGATTGATCACTCTAAAGGATACAGTATAAAAAATTTATGGAGTAAAGAAGTAGTGGAAAATAGTTATGAAAATATTATTAAAAGGGAAGTGAATCCACATGGTGTTGTAGTTCTAAAAATAGTAGGAACGTCAATTCCGTTTAATATTTTCCAACGATAAATAATAATAATTAAAAATATATAGATTATGAAAAGAATATTGGTTTTACTTTTATCAGTTGCTTTTGTGTTAACCTCTTGTATGAAGGAATTAACTGTAAGGCTTGATTCAATTGTTATTGAGGATGCTCCTTTTGAAATGGAGCCTATCATCTACCCAGACTTTAGCGGAAGTGAAAGATTCTTAATAACAGATTTTGG
>CAZHHH010000215.1:0-3655 GCA_964532085.1 uncultured Marinilabiliaceae bacterium | reverse complement strand
AGGCCTTAAAAATCGATCCCGATCTGCCCTGCCGGGTCGAGTTTAATGAGATCACTGAAAACGCGGTCAAGGAAGCATTCAAACATCCCCGTTCGATCGATATGAACCGGGTTGATGCTCAGCAGGCCCGCCGGATCTTGGATCGCCTCGTAGGGTACCAGATCAGCCCCCTGCTCTGGCGCAATGTTCGCAGCGGTCTCAGTGCCGGACGGGTTCAGTCGGTGGCTCTTCGCCTGATCTGTGAACGGCAGAAAGAGATTGAAGAATTTATTGAGGAGGAGTACTGGACCCTGGAGGCGCTCCTGCAGGCTGACGGTACCGACAGCTCCTTTAAAGCATCGCTGGAGCGCCATCACGGTGAAAAGGTAGCCTTGGCTGACCAGCAGGCTGCCAGCAAGGTTATAGAAGATTTAACCGGGGCTCTTTTTACCGTTAAGCAGATTAAAAAAAGCCGGCGGAGGCGCCGCCCGGCCCCGCCCTTTATTACAAGTAGCTTGCAGCAGGAGGCTGCCTCGAAATTAGGTTTTACCGGGCGTAAAACCATGGCCCTGGCTCAACAGCTCTACGAAGGAATCAACCTCGGCGACGGTCAGACCTCGGGGCTGATCACCTATATCCGGACCGACTCCACCCGCGTGGCTGCGCAGGCTCAGCACGAGGCACGGGAGCTGATTGCCAACCGTTTCGGCGAGGATTATCTCCCGGCCCGGCCTCCGCAATACCGCTCCCGTAAAAGTGCCCAGGAGGCCCACGAGGCCATTCGTCCGACCGCGGTACACAATACACCCCAGGCTCTCCAGCCTTATTTAAGCCGAGATCAGGCCCGGCTTTACAAGCTGATCTGGGAAAGATTCGTGGCCAGCCAGATGGCTCCCGCGGTTTACGATCAGGTGAGGGTCGATATTGCCGCCGGGGAGTACGAATTCAAAGCGTCTGGCTCAAGCCTGGCCTTTCCCGGTTTCTTGAAGGTTTACCCCGCTGCCGAGAAGGAAGAGGAGACGGTGTTGCCGCCACTTAAGGAAGGGCAGCAACTTAACTTGGTTGAGTTTTTGCCCCGGCAGCATTTTACTCAACCACCGCCCCGGTACAATGATGCTTCGCTGATCAAGACCCTCGAAGAGAAGGGGATCGGCCGGCCGAGCACCTATGTGCCGATTATCGAAACGATTATCAACCGGGGCTATGTCGTCAGGGAGAAGAAGGCTTTTACTCCAACCGAGTTGGGTTTTATCGTAGTCGACTTGATGAAACAGCACTTTCCCGAAGTGATCGATGTTGATTTCACGGCGCGCCTGGAAGAGCAGCTCGACCAGATTGAAGAAGGAAAGCTTGAGCGCAATGTAGTTTTGCATGATTTTTATCAAACTTTCCAGGAGCAGCTCCGGGCGGCGGAGCGGGAGATGAAGAAGGTCGAACTGAAGGTCGAGGTTAGCGAAGAGACCTGCCCCCGTTGCGGCAAGAACCTGGTTTATAAACACGGCCGGTTCGGGCGATTTTTGGCCTGTCCGGGATATCCGGAATGTAAATATACAAAAAATATTGTTAAGCAGACCGGGGTTCCCTGCCCTCTGGACGGCGGCATGCTGGTTGAGCGGCGCAGTAGAAAGGGCCGGATTTTTTACGGGTGCAGCAATTACCCGCAATGCCGCTTTTCTGTCTGGGATAAACCGGTGCCTGAAAAATGCCCCCGGTGCGGTTCACTGATGGTCCAGCCCAACCAGCGCAGCAAAAAAGGGATCTGCTGTTCCAACAAGGAGTGTGGTTACAAGGCGAGCTCTTCACCGGAAGCCGTGGAGGATCCGGTCTCCCGGTCAACAGGCGGAGCCAGGTTAAATTCGTAGAAAGGCGCTATTTTGTGTCGATAGCGGGCTACAGATTGCCCCAATCTTTTTAAAAGAGTTAAAAGAGCGTTTTGCTTGCATATGCAGAACTGTTATGCTAATATCTACTGAGGGTGCAACTTTTGGATAATCAATTGGAGCGTTTTCTTAATTACCTGGAGGTAGAAGTAAACGCATCCCCCCTTACCTTACAGGGCTACCGTCATGATATCGTCCAGTTCCTGTTAGTTACCGGGAAAGGGGACAGCCCGATTCAGGAGGCGGACCATCATCTGCTCCGCTCATACCTGGCCTGGCTGAAAGAGAACGATTACACTCGCAGCTCGGCAGCGCGTAAATTGTCAGCGGTGCGTTCTTTTTTGAGCTTTTTGCAGCAAGAAGGCGATCTGGAGAAAGGAACCTGGCGTAATGTCTCCAGGCCGCGGCAGGAGAAGAAGTTACCGCAGTTCTTCTACTACCATGAAGTTGTCGCCTTCTTGGAGGCGCCCGACTGTGGTACACTACTGGGCTATCGGGACCGGACCATCTTTGAGCTGCTCTATGCCAGCGGTCTGCGGGTTAGCGAGTTAACCGGCCTGGAGATCTCTTCTTGCAACCTGGAAGAGCGGCTGATTAAGGTAGCCGGTAAAGGAAGTAAGGAGCGAATCGTTCCTACGGGAAGGGTTGCCGCTGCTTTCTTGAAAGAATACCTGGGCCGGGTCCGGCCGCTGCTGCTGGCTGCTGCCGGAGAAGGCGTTACTAAAACAGAGAGGGTTTTTCTCAACCATCGCGGCGGTCCTCTGAGCGACCGCGGGGTGCGCTATATTTTTGAAAAATATATTCGTCAAGTCTCGCATAAGGAGGGTCTTACACCCCACTCATTGCGGCACTCGTTTGCCACCCACCTGTTGGAACGAGGAGCCGATTTAAGGGTAGTCCAGGAGCTTCTTGGACATGCCAGCATCTCGACTACGCAAATTTATACACATATTAGCAAGGGGCATCTCTGGGATGTATACCACCGGGCCCATCCGCGAAGTCTAGTCGAGGAAGAATAAAAGAGGTGGCATGATGTTCCAGGGAACGACAATTGTTGCGGTAAAAAAAGGAAGCAAGGTCGCCCTCGCCGGCGATGGACAGGTGACCTTCGGCAACAGCACAGTACTCAAACACGGAGCCAGGAAAGTCCGCCGGCTCTATGAGAACAAGATTATTGCTGGTTACGCCGGTTCGGTGGCCGATGCTTTAACTCTTTGTGAAAAATTGGAGATGAAGCTGGAAAATTACCAGGGGAACCTTACCCGGGCAGCGGTAGAGCTGGCCAAAGAGTGGCGGACCGACCGGGTGCTCCGGCGCCTGGAAGCGATGCTGCTGGCTGCTAGCAGTAAAGAATTGCTGTTGATCTCCGGCACCGGTGAGGTTATTGAACCCGATGATGAAATTGCCGCTGTCGGGTCCGGGGCACCGTACGCCCTGGCTGCCGCCAAGGCCTTGTCCCGGAACAGCGAGCTGGAGCCGCGTGAAATTGTTTACCAGGCTTTGAAGATCGCCTCGGAAATTTGCATCTATACCAATGACCGGATCATCATAGAAGAGCTGTAGAGGGGCTGGAGCAGATGTTTACGGATAATTTAACTCCCCGCCAGATTGTAGACGAACTGGACCGCTATATCATCGGCCAGGAAGAGGCGAAACGTTGCGTGGCGGTAGCGCTGCGCAACCGCTACCGTCGAAAGCAGTTAACGGGGGAGCTGCAGGAAGAGATTATCCCGAAAAATATACTGATGATTGGCCCGACCGGGATCGGTAAAACTGAAATTGCCCGCCGCCTGGCC
>CAZHHH010000214.1:0-3664 GCA_964532085.1 uncultured Marinilabiliaceae bacterium | reverse complement strand
TGTAAAACGTGCTTAATTCCATCAAATTCTAAGGTGTGGCCTGCATTTGGTCCTCCCTGAAATCGGGTTATTACATCATATTTTGGGGTCATAACATCAACTATTTTTCCTTTCCCCTCATCACCCCACTGCAATCCAAGTAAAACATCTACCTTCATTGTATTTTCATTTTAATAACAAGAAAAAACTTCTTATTCATTTAATTTTTAAAATATTAGACATAAAAAATCGGAAATCTAGCTCCTTATTTAAGGACAGAATTCCGATGTGTAAAAATAGAAATTATAATTGAGAATTTACTATTTATCGTAATTTATTTTTTATTTTTAGACAGACGCCCATCTGTCTCTACTGGAAAATTGGTATTTTGATTGTATATTCTTTTTTATTTCTATTTTCTAAGAATGTCTCACGTAACCACGGATTTTGGTCTTTCAATTCCCTATAAGTTACATTATATTCACCTGCAAAATCTGCAAAGTTTTCTACTTTACCAGAAATAATAACATCAAATGTTTTTACAGGATAGTAATAATCTTCGGGCGAAAGTTTAAATCCATACTTCTCTGGCTGAGTCATTATCTCTTTCAATGCCAATGCTCGATAAACATACCTTGCTGTTTCTTCATTCAGTAACAACTCATAGTAGTTATCATTATCCTGTATCTCTATTTGACGATTCATTCCTCTAACTCCTGCATTATATGATGCAGCGGCCATTGCCCAAGAATCGTATATTTCAAAAGACCTTTTCAAGAATTTACAAGCAGCAACTGTGCTCTTTTCTAGATGATATCTTTCATCAACTTCTTTATTAACCTCTAAACCATAATCTTTTGCTGTACCAGATAAAAATTGCCAAATACCAACTGCCCCAGCGGGTGAGACAATTCGCTCCATCAATCCACTTTCAATAACAGCTAAATATTTAAAATCATCTGGCACTCCTTGTTCTTTTAGAATAGGCTCAATTACTGGAAAATATCTATTTGCACGCTTTAATAAAAGCAATGTATTAGATTGCCAATAAGTATTTACTAATAATTCGCGGTCATAGCTTTCACGCATATAATATTTATCCAAAGGAACACTTTCGCCTGCAAAAGTTAATGTATCTGGCAAAGGCAAGGCCGTAATTGAATAATCTCCAACTATACTTTCTCTATTTTGTATAATAATATTATCATCATATTTTGTATGTGATACTAAAAACAGAAAAAAGATTATTAAAATAATAGATATCAAAGAAATTGATAAAAATCTGATATTGAATATTTTCATATTATTAAATACGTAGTCTAAATATTAAACTTGGGTTTAAAACTAGATAAATATAGCATTAATTATTGGTTTTGTATGCTTTTTTAATCCAAACTGCAACGAAAATTATTTTGCATACAACCCCCACAGTTATTAATACTGGATGCAACATAAAATAGTTACTTGTAGTTTTTAGATGTCCACCTATTAATACAAAAGAAATTCCTATTATCAGTAAAAATATTTCTCCCCCGAGTTTAACCTCTTTAGTAACAATAGATCTAATTAAATATATTAATTTAAGTATAATACCTGAAATTATAAATGGAAAGGAGATGAAATTAGAAGCGACTATAAATTTTAAAATAATTCCAGTTACTAATAATAATATCCCAATATAAAGTAAAGTTTTTTTCCTCATTAGTTAATTTCTCTTTTGTGCATTAAAGGCAACAAACATAGGTAAAGAAAAATTATTTGTGAACAAAAACAAAGTTTGTTTCTTTTATAGACCTAACAAAAATATATTTATGAATCGAATTATAGAAGTAAATAGTAGAGCTGATATTTTTGAAAAATATTTAGATACACCTATTGAAAAGCTTTTAGGTTACCACAATTTAGACTATCCTCTACCCAAAACCGACGACGCCGAGATGCTTATCGGAATGTGTATGGATAACCGTAATCATCTTCGAATTCCAGAAAATTTTGCATATATTATTCGCTCAGGCGGTGCAAATTTACGCCATTCGGAGTTTAAAGTATCATACTCTATTGCAGTAGGTGGCATAAGGCACATAGCACTTTTAGCACATAATAATTGTGGTATGGTAAATTTAAAATCTAAAGAGGAGAATTTTATAAAAGGATTAATCGAAAATGCTGGTTGGGATCCAGAGTTTGCAGAGAGCCATTTTATTCACTTTTCGCCCCTATTTGAGATAGGCAATGAGTTTGACTTTGTTTTATCAGAGGCAAACCGTTTGCGAGAAAGATACCCAAGAGTAATCGTGGCCCCACTCTATTATGAAGTGGAGACCAACAGATTACATCAACTTATTGAGAATCATTAATTCTTAAACCATTCCTGAGAAACCCATAAATGCAAGAGCTAATATACCTGCAACAACTAAAGCGACAGGTGCTCCTTGCATTCCTTTTGGTATTTCAACTAAATCTAGCCTTTCGCGAATACCAGCAAATACAATCAGAGCTAATCCAAAACCAATTGCTGTACTCATTGAAAATACTACTGCCTCAAGTATATTCAAATCTTTAGAAATAGTCATAATTGCAACACCAAGGATAGCACAGTTTGTTGTGATTAGTGGCAAAAACACTCCTAATGCTTGATATAATGGAGGACTAACTTTTTTCAAAACAATCTCAACCAACTGCACTAAAGCAGCAATAACAAGAATGAATGAGATAGTTTGAAGATATTGAACATTAAATGGTACTAATATTAAATTTTGAATAAAAAATGTAACAATAGTAGCAATAACCATCACAAAAGTTACTGCACCCGTCATACCTATTGCTGTAGAAATTCGTTTTGATACTCCCAAAAAAGGACAAATTCCTAAAAACTGAGAAAGTACAACGTTGTTTACAAAAATTGCTGAAACTATAATTAAAAGATAACTCATAATCTATGTTATTTATGCTTTTCTTAATTTATTTATTGTTGCTATTAAATATCCAAGTGCAATGAAAGCACCAGGTGCTAATACAAACACCAACATTCCATACTCTTCTGGATAAATTGTTTGATTAAAAATCATTCCACTACCGAGCAACTCTCTAATACTTCCTAAAAGAGTTAATGCAAACGCAAAACCAAGTCCCATACCTGCCCCATCAACTATTGATGACCATAGATTGTTTTTTGAAGCAAATGCCTCAGCTCTACCAAGCACAATACAGTTTACAACAATTAAAGGAATAAATAATCCCAAAGACTCAAAAAGAGCTGGCATATAAGCTTGCATAACCATCTCAACGACAGTTACAAAAGTAGCAATAACCACAATAAAAGCTGGTATTCTAACTTTATCTGGAATTAGATTTTTTATTAAAGAAACAACCAAATTTGACATTATTAGAACAAAAGTAGTTGCAAGGCCCATTCCCAATCCATTTTCAGCCGAAGATGTTACTCCAAGCGTGGGACACATTCCCAATAGCAATACAAATATTGGGTTTTCCTTTATAAAACCTTTAGCAAAATTTTTCCACTGGCTCATTGTGTACCTCCTTCTTCTTTATTTTCAATTGATTGTTCTTCTTCATTTTCAAAATCATTTATAAATGCTTTATATGCAATATTAACTGCATCTAAAAATGCTCTTGAAGTTATAGTAGCTGCAGTAATTGCATCTACTTCACCACCATCATTGGT
>CAZHHH010000213.1:0-3684 GCA_964532085.1 uncultured Marinilabiliaceae bacterium | reverse complement strand
TTTTTGGTGAAATAATATCAGGAATGAATGTCATTGATAAAATATCACTCGTAGAAACAGATAAAGCTGATAGACCTTTGAAAGATGTTAGAGTAAAAAGAGCATATATTATAAAAAGAAAGTAGTAGAAATAAATTTAATATTTATTACTGTTGTCCAATTAAAGTTTTTAGATTCTTCGCTACGCTCAGAATGACATTGTATTTTACAGGATTCTGTTGGGTGGGGGTTGGTTTACGGCAAAGCCGCAAACCAAACCCCCACCCAATAATTAACTAACTGATTGTCATTTAGCTTCATGATTTTTTATCGATAATAATGAATATTTATAAGCAAAATCTTATTTTATATATTCAAAAAAATCAATATCTATAAAGCCTTTTTCTTCTATTTCATTGGAAGTGAAAAGTCCAATTCTTGTACCTCTATAATCACCCCATGTAAAGTGATATGGTTCTCCTATTTTTGTGAATTCTTTTCCATTTAAACTATATGAGAACTGACTTATTCCATCAAGTCCCCATTCAGATCTAAACCAAATATTTTTAACATCACCAATATATTCTTTTAATGTTTTACCATTTTTATTTATAACAATACTCTTCTCTTGGTCAATAGAACAAATTCCCACATACGCGGAGGTGCGAGCATAATGGCACAAACCTGCTGTCTGTCCGTTGGCCATGTTTTCAACATTCATTTTTACTGTCGCTCTATTATAGGATGTTCTATATACTCTTTGAGTGAGTATATTGGGAGTTTTCTTTAGATTGTTCTTTTCTAAAGGCATAACTGCCTTCATTCTTAAATATCCTCTTCTTTCGGTGAGTGACCACATTTTATTGTTAGGATAATAGTTCCACTCCCAATTATTTTTTAACTTTTTAGATATGAAATTGTCATAGAACTTATCCTTCTTTTTATATGACTTCTTCAAAGGTTTCTCACCTTTCCACACCATATAACCAAGGCTATCTTTACCAATATTTCCAATGAATGGCCAGCCGTTTTTCCATATTACAGGCAGAAGACTTGCTGCTCTTCCTTCCCAGTCACCTGTGCCATGATGTGTTAAGAAGTACCATTTCCCATCTGGTCCTTCAATAATACCACCTTGGTTTGGTTCATTGACATCTCTATTATATGCTGTAAGTCGTTTTTCTTCACTCCATGGTACTAGAATGTTTTCTGCACGTTTTGCTACAACAAATCTTGCCCCACGTTCAACAACGCTATAAATCAAATAATAATGGGTGTCAACTTTTATTAATTTGTTAGCTTCGCGACCATCACCTTTATGTAATAATATAGCACTACTACGATCAATAGAACTACAGTCAGGACTCATCTTAAATAGATAGGTTTCATAGCGTCTATCCCTAAATAATGTACCCACAAAATATGCTTTACCATTATCGTCCCATATAGCCGAACAATCGTCCCAACCAGATTCTGGCAGTATATTAATTAGGGGTGACCAAGGGCCCTCAGGCCTTTGTGCAGAAGTGGTAAAAAAACCTTCATCGGGAGTTCCAAAGAGAACGTAAAACTTTCCATTATTATATCGAATTGATCCCGCCCAAATTCCTCTATTATATCTATTCATTTTATCCCAGTTCATTTCTGGACTAATTTGACGAATGTCATATACAGCATGGCCAATAATATCCCAATTAACTAAATCTTTAGAAGATAAAATTGCCATGCCCGGTGAAAACTGAAATGTAGAAGTTATAGCAAAATATTTATTGTCTACACGAATACAGTCAATATCACTAAAATCTGCAGGTAATATGGGGTTATAATAAAACCCTTTTTCTTGTTCTCCCCACTTTTGCCACATTCCCCATTTTTCAGGAGAGTCGGCAAATGCTTTTATTGGATAAATAAGATTTAAAACTATAATTAATGTGACTATCTGCAAAAAAATGTTTTTTGTATTCATAATTACTAATTAATTATTTTACCTCTATTTTTAGAACCGAAATATCTATGTTTGGATTATTGCTTGGAAGCACTATTTCTACTCCATCATTTTTTGTTTGTTTGAATTTTAATTTATTATCATAACCTAAGAGAGTTATATTTCTTATTTTGCCGATATCTGATCTGGAAAAAGAGTTTATAATAACTCTTTCACCTCTCCATCTCACAAGGAAAGCATAATAAATTTTCTCGTCTTTATGTGTAAATCTAAAATCAAAATCTGATAAGTTTTCTTTAATATTTGGTCCTTCACCAAATATTTTCCATGCTCTAGTATTATAAACAGCTTCACCATTAATTTTCATCCAAGCTCCTACCTCTTTTAATACTTTTTGTTGGTCCATAGGAATCGTGCCGTCAGCCATGGGAGAAACATTTAGACATAAATTACCATTTTTTGCAATGTTTTCAACAAGTTTTCTAATTACTTGAGATGAAGATTGTATCTGTAAGCCTTCTACATACCCAAACTTGTGACCTATAGGTTCGTCAACTTGCCAATAATATTCTGTCATCTCTTTAGGTGCACGCCCTTGACGTTCAAAGTCCCTAATAGTTCCGTATAAATATGCATCGCTTTTTGTGCTTAAAGAAACAGATTTATTCCACTCTGATGCTCTGTTATAATAGTAAGCTGCTAAGCGTAGCTTAATTGGGTCAAGCGATCTGCTGTTTATTCCGTTGTCAAACCAAAGCATATCAGGTTGATATTTATCTACAATCTCTTGACATCTTGCAAGCCACTCTTCCAAAAACTCTTGACTTTGTGGTGCTTCTTTGCCTTCCATCACCTCTTCTTCAGTCGGACCCATTGCTGATGCTTTTTCTATATTTGGTTTTTGTGGTGGACCATAAAAATCAGCATATTTAGGATCAAATAGGTCATGTTCTTTAGCTGCTGTGGGGTACATAAAATCCCAATGTTCCATACGGTGATTAGAAACACCAAATTTCATTCCTGCTTCTCTAACAGCTGATGCTAAATCACCGATTAAGTCACGTTTTGGACCCATATTTTTTGCATTCCACTTAGTTAATTTACTGTCATAAAGTGCAAAGCCGTCATGATGTTCTGCAGTAGGTATAACATAGGTAGCACCAGATTCTTTAAACAAAGATGCCCACTCTTGTGGATCAAATTTCTCTGCTTTAAATAAAGGAATAAAATCTTTATATCCAAAATCTTTTGGATTTCCCCATGTCTCTGTGTGATGTTGTAGCATTCCTCCGTACATATGCCTTGGGTACCATTCACTTCCTGCAGCTGGCACCGAATAAACACCCCAATGTATAAATATTCCAAATTTACCATTAATAAACCACTCTGGAGTTTTGTAATTTGCTTTTATCGATTCCCAATTATCAGAAAATGGTCCAGAAGGAATGTCTTTGGCCTTATCATTGGGTAGTTTTATTGTAACACGTGGTGGAATTTCTTGTGATAATATTGAGGTTGTTATCACAAATGTAATTAGTATAAAAAAGATTTTTTTCATTTTTATTTTAAAAATACTGTTTTTTTTGATTCTTTTAATTTTTAAGAAAGCTATAATTAAAGTTCAAAACAACTTCTATAAGAATGGTTGTATTTGTAAGATGAAACTGATTTGGTGACGTAAGGTGTAGGTTAAGAGGCTTTTAAGGAGTTTTTGATTGTGGGGTTTTGCAACTTTTTATCAAAAAAGTATTATAATATCT
>CAZHHH010000212.1:0-3766 GCA_964532085.1 uncultured Marinilabiliaceae bacterium | reverse complement strand
GTATGCTTTATCAAAAGCAGCCTTAGTTTCGTCGCTAACAACAAACTTAACAGTTGAACTTTCCAAACTTCCATCAACAAAAAGTGCTGGATTTACGTCTGAAATGACAGGCACAACACCGATATTTCTATCTCCTTCTAACTCAATACTTCCGCTTTCACAACTACTAAAAAGTACTAAGCTAAATAATAGACTAAATAATAATATATTTTTCATAATAAATTCTATTAAAATTAAAAAGTATGATCAACGACTACCTCCAGCCCACCAGACATTTTCTGTATATACATATGAGCCATCTCCATAAGCATCACTAATATTAAAATTAGTTGTTATATCATCAGCTCCATAAGTAAAACGAAGCGGAAATTTATCAGTTTGTGGATGAGCTAGTTTTATATAATCTTCACCCATTGCCTTTAATCTACGGTAATCATTATAAGCTTCAATTGCTTCCTCCTCATAAAATGCGATATACTTTTGAATCATCACTTTTTCAAGGGGTTTGTTATCAAAGTCTGCTGAAATTTTATTATCAAAATACTCTTCAGCATCAGCATCAATAACACCAATATTGTTTTTGCTCAATGCTGCTTTTATTCCCTTTTTCAATGCTTCTTTTGCTAAATCAAGATTAGCAGCTCCTCCTAACCTTGTATAAGCTTCTGCTTTTAAAAATTCAATCTCATGATAACTTAACAAAAATGTTGGAGCATTTATTGTACTTAAAGCTGAAATAGAATAAAATCCTTGCTTTTGATCTGGCTTACCATTAGGAGCAATCACATCATCATCCTTACCTACCGCAGGTTTATAAAAGATAGTATCTCTTGGATCACCAGCTAATTTGTTTTTCAAACTTTGGCTCACTCCAAAATAATCTCTATCTCTAAAAAATGCATAAAATGGACTTCTGGCATTATCTGGATAGACAAACTTTGCTTCTTCACTTGCTTTTCCAAAAGATTTATTAGCATATTCAATAACATCTGCATAATTAGGAGTTTTATGAGAAAGTCTCATAGTATATCTAGCCTTTAAACCATAAGCAAACTTAATCCAATCTTTTGCCTTTCCTCCATAAATAAAATCTTGATCACCTAATTCTCCGAAACTTGTTTCTTTTTCAAGGTTTTTAATAGCATCATCTAAGTTATTAAAAATAGCTTTATAGATATCTTCTTGCTTATCCAACTTTGGTGTGTAAATTATACCTGGTTGAATAGCTTCTGTCCAAGGTACATCTCCAAAAAGGTCTGTTAAAACAGCAAGATTATATGCTGTCAAAACTTGAGCTATTCCTAAAGTATGATAATTACCTTCTTCATCTCCACCATCAGAGCATTTATCCATAACAATCTTAAGATTTTTCAAGTTTCGATAAATTGTCCCCCAAGAATTATTATAAGTTGTTCCCGATGTTGGCTCACTTGCTCTTATTTCAGCATTATATAATTGACCATAAATACCTACATTGTGCTCTATATAAACAGAAGCATAAAATGCTAAATCACTTCCGACAACTGAAAAAGCAGTACTTGCCATTATATCTGGTATAATTAAATCAGAAGTTACATCCGTAGGGTCATTAGGATTTTCATTTATCTCATCCATCATATCCTCAGAACAAGCTCCCATGGCTAGAACCAAGATAAATATGGATAATATATATATTAACTTTTTCATATTCTATTATTATTATTCAATTCATTAAAATCTTAAATCAATACCAAACCCATAACTAGTAGTCTGAGGTAAAGAGAATCTTTCAAAAGACCCTCCCATATTAGTATTACCCTGCGATGACTCTGGATCAAAATTATCCAATGCTGTCCATAACAATATATTTCGGGCAAACACTGATACGCCTACATTCATAGTATTAAATATTTTAGTAGGATGATTATATCTTAAAGCTACTTCTCTAAGTTTAACAAATGAATTATCACGGATATAATATTCGTCTATATCTCCATAAACATTAGAAATCAAATCCTGAAAAGCTTCTGGGTCATTTAGTCCACTTCTTACTATATCATTAGGTGTTCCATCAGGTTTCACACCTTTTACTATAAATGTTTCTTCTCTAGTTTCTGTAAATTTAGATAAACCATAAAGATCTAATAGTCCATTAGAACCAGAGTACATTTGTCCTCCTTCTTTCCATTCAAGCACAGCACTTAACGATATGTTTTTATATGAAAAGGTGTTAGTTCCTCCTAAGATAAAATCAGGTGATACTTTTCCAATCACATCAGGTCCACCAGCTTGAGGCATACCATGATTCCATGCACCTGGACTATCAACTACAACAAGATTGCCTTCAGTATCTCGTTTAAAAGATTCACCATAAATCACTGGGAAAGTACTACCAATACCTGCTCTAACTTGTGGAGTAACAAATCCTCCTAAGAATATACTTTCAACTCCCGGAGCTAATTCATCTACAAGGTTATCTATCTTAGTATAATTAACACTTATATCCCATTGGAAATCTCTAGTTTTTACAGGCGTTACATAAAACATAATTTCATGTGCCTTAGTTGTTATTGCTCCTCCGTTCATCACCAATTGTGCTGCACCAGTAGAACCTGCTAAAGGAACAGGGAATATTTGGTCTTTAACATTTTGTAATGAATATGTATAATCCGCTCCTAATCTATTATTAAAGAATTTTAGTTCAATTCCTCCTTCATAAGATATAGTATTTTGTGGCTTAAGATTAGGGTCATATTGAGTTGAACTCGGACGATATGAGCTCACTCCGCCTAAAGGATAACTTAGTGGCGGATTTATCCAAAAACCACCTTCATAATTTGGACGAATATAATAATTATCATAATAATTACCTGCTTGTCCTACCTCAGCATAAGCACCTCTTATTTTTGCATAAGATAACCAGCTTAAATCCTTTAAAGGTTCTAATTCAGTTGCAACAAAACCTAATGAAACAGAAGGATAAAAGAATGAACGATTACCTCGTGGCATAGTTGAGACTACATCATTTCTACCTGTTGCATTTAAGAACAACATCGAACGCCATGATAGGCTTAAGTTACCAAAAACACCAACGGTCCTATCTCTCCATTGTGCTTCTTCAATAGCATCAAAACTCGCAGTATTTTGAATATGATTCCAACCACCAAAATTAAAATCTAATCCAATTTGAGAGTAAGTTTTCCTATTACGATGGTTTATTTCATTACCAATTGTTGCAGCTAAAACTAAATCAGAATTTATATTCCAATCATAATTAGCTGTTAATAATGAGTTATACGTTGATGATGAAACTCCATAATTTTCAATAGAACCAGCTCCACCTTTTGATCCATAACCAAAAATATCTTGGTAGTGAGTTGTATAACTATCAACACCTAATTGGTATCTAAAATTCAGATTCATATCAGCACCAATATTAGGAGCAACTTCTATATAACCATTTCCATAAAAACGGTCATTTTTCTCATTAAAAGTGTTATTTTTAGCTACCCAATATGGGTTATCAAATGTTAATCCTCTATAATATATTTGTGAATATTCATCCCCCGGCTTGTGAAATGGAATTCCTTTTAAATTATAAGTAACAGGCGCTGCATACACTCCTGCCAAAGAAGCATCATTACCTGCAGAAAGTTTATCAATTTCCAACTTTGTATAATTAGATGAAAATCCAACTTTCACATATTCATTTAATGATTTATCAGCAGAGCCTTTAGCACTCCATCTTTCCATACCTGTATTTGGTGCAATTCCATCTTGATTAGAA
>CAZHHH010000211.1:0-3813 GCA_964532085.1 uncultured Marinilabiliaceae bacterium | reverse complement strand
ATTTAACCCCCCGACCCCCTAAAGGGGGAGAATACAACGTGTTAAAACACTGACTTACCCGATTTAGCATAATGGTAATAAATTGCAGGGTCTAAAAGCCCCCTTTAGGGGAAACGAAGTTCAGCGTAGCTAATGGGGGTAAAACTCATTGTTAATAAGTATATTATGCTTTAAAATCTAAAAACATTTTTGTTTAAATACAATCTTATTGTTTATGTAATTTATATAGAGACTTATGACCGTACACCTCTACCAAACCAATAAAACCATCAAATTTTCATAAAAAATCAACCTCAAATAGTTACTTGTTTGGTAAATATGAAAATATTCAATACTTTTGCGCCGATATTTTAATAAATAAATTAAAATTTTTATTTTATGTTAAACAATTATGAGACCGTTTTCATTTTAACTCCCGTTTTGTCTGATGCTCAGATGAAGGAAACGGCGGAGAAATTCAAGAAACTAATCTTGGATAATGGAGGCGAGATAATCAACGAAGAGAATTGGGGCCTAAAGAAACTGGCATATCCGATTCAAAAAAAATCGACAGGCTTTTATTCTTTAATAGAATTTAAAGCAGAGCCGTCTTTCATAAAAGAATTAGAACTGCAATATCGTCGTGATGAGCGCGTTATTCGTTTTCTAACTTTTAGATTAGACAAATATGCAGCTCAATATGCAGAGAGAAGAAGAAGTTTAAACAAACAAACTGAAAAGGAGAATTAATTATGGCTCAGAAAAATCAAAGCGAAATAAGATATCTAACCCCTCCATCGGTAGAAATTAAGAAAAAGAAATACTGTCGTTTCAAAAAGAATAAAATCAAATATGTGGATTATAAAGATCCTGAGTTTTTGAAAAGATTCTTAAACGAACAAGGTAAAATTTTACCTCGTCGTCTGACAGGAACCTCTTTGAAGTATCAACGTAAAGTTGCGCAAGCTATTAAAAGAGCTCGCCACTTGGCACTATTGCCTTACGTAACTGATTTAATGAAATAATTTAAGGAGGAAAGACAATGGATGTAATTTTAAAAGAAGATGTGGCTAATTTAGGCCTCAAAGATGATATAGTAACTGTTAAAGATGGTTACGGAAGAAATTATTTAATTCCACGTGGCTACGCAATTTTAGCAACTGAATCTGCTCGTAAAGTACACGCTGAAAATCAGAGACAACGCGCACATAAAGAAGCTAAATTACGTGAAGAAGCTGTTGCTTTAGCAGAAAAAATTGATGGAATTAAGCTAACAATTGGAGCTAAAACTAGCTCAACTGGAAAAATCTTTGGTTCTGTTAACAATATCCAGCTTGCAGAAATGCTAGAAGCTGAAGGACACACAATTGATAGAAAGAATATTACAATTAAAGACCAAGTAAAAGAGGTTGGTACTTATTCTGCAGTTGTGAAACTTTACAGAGATGTAACAGCAACTATCGAATTTGAAGTAGTTAGCGAATAAAATATAAGTATAAAAATATACGTTTTTCAAACAAACAAACAGAAAAAACCGGTCTCCAGCCGGTTTTTTTTATGCCAATTTTTTATTAATTCCTGCAAATAATATTGTGGGCGACCGCAATGATGTAACCGTGTGCGACCCCGAAAAAATACCTAAAACGTTTTATATTTTAAAAACATTTCATACATTTAAAATAATAATTAACCCTAAAAATAATAAAATGCAAAATGACCCTAATTATCCAATCCGAAAATATAACCGCCTAAGAGGTTTCGATTATTCCAATACCGGATTTTATTTTATTACAATAAATATTCAAAGCCGTTTATGTCTGTTTGGTACCATTGTTAATGGAAAAATGATTTTAAACGATGCCGGGCATATGATTGAAAAATGGTATTACGAATTAGAAAACAAATTTCCTAATACACGTTGCCACGAAATGGTTGTTATGCCTGACCATTTTCATTGTATAATTGAAAATGTAATGGTCGCCCACGTAGGGGCGCCCCTGCGTGGGCGTCCGTTACCAAACCATCAACGTCCGTTACCAAACAACGAACATAAAAACCCCAAAACCAATTACGGCATTGACAACAAAAAAACAACGCCACCATCGGCGACGCCGTTCGTTGGTTTAAAACAATGACAACAAATGAATATATTCAAGGTGTAAAACAAAATGGTTGGCAACGATTTGATAAAAAATTGTGGCAACGCAATTTTTTTGACCATATTATCCGTAATGAAGAATCATACATTGAAAAAACTGAATACATAAAAAATAATCCACGGAATTGGTAGGGTCGCCCCTGCGTGGGCGACCGTTTCGCCCCTACGTGAACGACCGTTGAAACGTCAACCGTGTACGCCCGCATACCGCGGACAATATATTTACCACACAATATCATTTTTCCCAACATTTTTCACTATTTTAGCTCTTAATTACAAAAATTCTTAAAATACAATGCAGATAACAACTATAAACCCCAAACAGGCTTTAAATAAAGCATTTCTAAAACTAAAGCCTAAAAAAAGCGAAATCGAACTATTTGCTCACAATTTTTCTCAGCTTATAAAAAGCATAGATGACAATGAAAGTGAGGAGTTTCACAAGAATTTAGTAATTGATTTTCTTAAAAAAACATACTACGACCCCAATCATTTTGTAAATACTAAGGGAAGAAACGACCTTGTTATCCATAATGGTGCTAATGCAAGTTCAACGGTGGGTGTGATTGTGGAAACAAAAAAGCCTACAAACCGTGCAGAGATGATTACTCAAGAAAATATAAACAGTAAGGCTTTTCACGAACTGATTTTATATTATCTGAGAGAAAGAATTACGCTTAAAAATCTTGAAATAAAACATCTGATTGCCACCAACATCAATGAGTGGTTTGTGTTTGATGTTTCTACATTTGACCGACTCTTTGCGCAAAACAAAAAGTTTGTGAAGCAATTTGAGGATTTTGAAAATGGACGTTTGGCTGATACTAAAACGGAATTTTTCTATACGCAAGTTGCTCAAGATTATGTTAGTGAACATATTGATTCTATAGAGTTTACTTATTTTAATTTGCAAGAATATTCTGATATTATAGATGAGTATTTGAATGATAAGGAAGGTTTTTTTAATAAACCTAATAAACCACCCCGTTCTGAGGACAGCACTACTTATGAAGGAGATAAAACCACCCCGTCCTACGGACACCCCTCCTTAAAAGGAGGGGAGCTTTTGGGTGTAGCATCTTCGGACACTTCCAAATTAAAAGGAGGGGAGCGGTTAGATTCTGATGTTCAATATAATAAATTACAAAATCTGCCATATTTAAAGACGTTTAGAAAGGAGCTTAGAAATAATTTAACTCCTGCCGAGGCTGCATTATGGAAAGTGCTAAAAAACAAACAGCTTGATGGCAGAAAGTTTAGAAGACAGCATAGTGTTGGTAACTATATTTTAGATTTTTATTGTCCGGAAGAAAAATTGGCTATTGAGCTTGATGGTGATGGGCATTTTAATGTTGACCAAGCTGAATATGACCGAGAAAGGGATTTGTTTTTAGAAGCAACAGGCATTAAAGTTCTTAGATTTGAAAATAAATGGGTGTGGGATAATTTAGCAGGTGTTTTACAAGCTATTAAGGACCAGTTTAATAGGCTCTCCTCCTTTCAAAGGAGGAGTACTCCATCCACACAAGCTAAGAAAGATTTTATTTCAAATGATAATATGTGGATGGAGGGAGGTGGTTCCAATTCCCTATCAAAACTTATTGCTCTTTACAAACTACTTTCGCCCGAGCATCTGTTAAAATTGCCATTTGCCAATGATAGCAATACGTTAGACC
>CAZHHH010000210.1:2308-3824 GCA_964532085.1 uncultured Marinilabiliaceae bacterium | reverse complement strand
CTAAAAACCAAGCCGACTCAACACTCTGTTAAAGCTCTTTTAGAAATTGGGGTTCAGCCAGATATTCTCGTATTAAGGACTGAACACGAGTTAACACCTGATATTCGCAAGAAAACAGCACTATTCTGTAACGTAGATATGAGAGCTGTTATACAATCAATTGATGTTGATACCATCTATGAAGTTCCTGTAAAGATGCAAGAAGAGGGACTTGATGAGATAGTATTAGAGAAACTGAAACTAGAAGTTGGCAAAACACCAGAGCTTAAGCAGTGGAAAAACTTTTTATCAAAATTGAAAAATGCTAAAAACTCTATAAACATTGCACTTGTAGGAAAATATGTTGAATTAACAGATGCATACAAATCAATTATTGAATCTCTAATACAAACAGCAACTTACGAGGATTACAAAGTAAATATAAATCTAATTCAGAGTGAAAATATAACTGATGCAAATGCAAAAGAAGAGTTGCAAAATGCTCAAGGAATAGTAGTTGCACCAGGCTTTGGACACAGAGGGTTTAAAGGTAAAATTGCTGCTGTAAAATATGCAAGAGAGAATAATATCCCTTTTTTAGGAATAAGTTTGGGAATGCAGTGTGCTATTGTTGAGTTTGCACAAAATGTTTTAAAACTAGATAAAGCAAACTCTAAAGAGATGGATCATACTACCCCCCACCCTGTTGTAGATATAATGGATGGGCAAAAAAACATTTCTGATAAAGGAGGATCAATGAGATTGGGAGCTTATAAGTGCAAAATAAAAACAGACTCAAAAGCATACGAAGCATATCAGACTGAAGATATTATGGAGCGACATAGACACAGATATGAATTTAACAATGAATATTTGGAGCAGTTTGAAGCTGCAGGTCTAAAAACTTCTGGAGTAAATCCAGATACAGGTTTAGTGGAAATTATAGAACTTGAGAACCATAAATGGTTTGTAGGTGTTCAGTTTCATCCAGAATATCAAAGTACAGTAATTAACCCTCATCCACTATTTAAAGCTTTTGTTAAAAAAGCAATAGAGCAATTAAACGAAAAATAAAATAATACAGATTATAATAGAGTAAAATGGATAGAAATTCAATTACAGGACTAATTTTAATAACACTTATTTTAATTGGTTTTTGGATTATAAATAAGCCCTCAGAAGAAGAAATTGAGAGACAAAAAGCTTATCAAGACTCAATTAGAATTGAGCAATTAAAAATGATGGAAGAAGAGGCAGCAAATAATTTACAACAATCTGCTTCTGCTATACACAAAGAGACACAACAAGAAGTTGACACTTCATATTTACATAAAGTACACGGAATAATGGTGCCTTTTGTAGAGGGAGAAACAAACTTCACTGTAATAGAAAATGAGAAGATAAAAATGACATTTTCTAATAAAGGTGGAAAAGTCTATTCGGTTGAGCTCAAAGATTATAAAACTCATACTGGAGCCCCTTTAGTGCTCTTTGATGGAGATGAAAATAAGTTTGGATTCAGTTTTTCACATAACAC
>CAZHHH010000210.1:0-2208 GCA_964532085.1 uncultured Marinilabiliaceae bacterium | reverse complement strand
CAAGATGATGTTGATTGGCTAAAACCAACAAAAGATTCAAATAAAGACCTTAGAACAAGAGTGAAATGGGTAGGTTATAAAAGCCAATTTTTCTCTTCTGTATTCATTGCAAACAACACTTTTTCAGGTGCTTCGGTGAAAATGGAGATGGAAAAGAATGAAAATAGCCCATATCTATTATATAACGATTCTGATATATCTATACCTCTTGATTTCACAAAGAATGAAACTGTAGGATTCCAGTTTTTCTTTGGACCAAACCATTTTTACACATTAAACAGCTACGATAGCGATTTAGATTTAACTAAACTTATCAGACTTGGCTGGGGTATTTTAGGATGGATTAATAGATATGCAGTTATTCCAATTTTCAACTACTTAGAAAAAGGAATCTCAAACTATGGTCTTATCATATTGATATTGACAATTATTATCAAATTAGTTCTATTCCCTTTTACGTATAAATCATATATTTCAACAGCAAAAATGAAAGTGTTAAAACCACAGATTGATGAAATAAATGAACGGATACCAAAAGAAAAGGCTGCAGAGAGACAACAAGCAACAATGGGCTTATATAAAAAAGCTGGTGTAAACCCAATGGGTGGCTGTTTACCAATGCTTCTGCAAATGCCTATATTAATTGCAATGTTTAGGTTTTTCCCAGCTTCGATAGAACTTAGACAAGAAAGTTTCCTGTGGGCAACAGACCTTTCATCATACGATAGCATTGTGAACTTACCTTTTACAATACCTTTATATGGTGCACACGTTAGTTTATTTACCTTATTGATGGCTGCAACAAATATTATATATACAAGAATGAACTCAAGTATGCAGTCGTCAAACCAAATGCCGGGTATGAAAGGTATGATGTATATGATGCCAGTAATGTTCTTGTTTATTTTTAACAACTATGCTTCAGGTTTAAGCTACTACTATTTTATATCAACACTGATAACTATTGGACAAACGTTCTTAATCAGACAATTTGTTGATGATAAAAAGATTTTAGCACAACTGAATGCTAATCAAAAAAAGCCTGTGAAAAAATCTAAATTTGCACAGCGACTAGAAGAGATGGCTAAGCAGCAACAACAAATGCAGAAACAGCAAAAAAGGAAACGATAGGTTTTAATGTTCAATGAATAATTTTTGTTTCAATGAACAATTTTTAAATGAACAATGATTAAGGACGACCATTTAGCCTTTAGCTAAATGGTCGTCCTTAATTAGATGCAAGATATATTCTTGTCTTCAGCACATCTTTGGGGTACCAAAACTAAATGGGTTAAAATCAGCTACATAACAAGATAATTATCTGTTTTTGGGTGTCCCAATGAGAATCTTAAGAGATATATTTATCACAAATAAACTTTCAGTTTTTATCTTTTAATTGCCATCTAAACAAACCATCTCCCTCCAATCATTTAAATCAATAAATATTTCGCAGACCTAAGGTTCAAAGAACATTTATCAATCAATGAGTCTTAAATTACTTAATATGTTGTATATTTGAGCTATCAATGCACAACTAAAAACATAGATTATATCTTTACAATATAATAGTTATGGAAATAAAAAAAGGACAAAAAGCAACAGCTTCTCCAATTCTTACGGGGTTAGATGATTGGATAGAAGGGACTATTATTGACATAGAGGAGAATCCTTTTAAGGGATTAGTTATAGCTATTAAAGACCAAGTAGGAAGAATCTTTTTTGGTGAAGAAAAATATTTCAAGTTTTCAAATAAAAACAACAGTGAAATATGTATGCAATAGCTTTTGATATGTCAATATCTAATCTTAAGCAATATTATGGAGAAATCTATAATAATGCTTACTTTGAAATTAAAACAGAACTTCGAAAGTTTGAGTTCTATAACACTCAAGGAAGTGTTTATTTATGCCAAAACGGGGATATGGCAAACTTATTTAAAGCTATAAATGCATTAAAATCTATTGAATGGTTTAAAAAATCAGTTAGAGACATTAGGGCTTTTAGAGTTGAGAATTGGTCTAATTTTACAGAACTTGTCAAAGAATAATAAAACACCCCTAATAAACAACATATACTAAAAAATCAACCAACAATAAAGGGCAGTGATACACCACTACCCCTTATTACCGCAACTTTCATCTTTAGGAAAAATAAAACATCTGTTTGTGGAAATCAACAATTATATTTATCTATGTTTTAATTATAAAA
>CAZHHH010000209.1:0-3844 GCA_964532085.1 uncultured Marinilabiliaceae bacterium | reverse complement strand
TAGATATACAGGGCGTGCAGATTTAGAGCATGTGGATTTTAGAAATAATGTTATTTATAATTGGGGAGGAAATAGCGGCTATGCTGGTGAAGGTGGTTCATATAATATGGTAAACAACTACTACAAACCAGGTCCGGCAAGTAGAAATAGAGGACGAATATTCCAACCGTATGGAGACAATGGAAGTAATAAACAGGCTGCAGGTGTTTGGGGAACTTTCTATGTTGATGGTAATTATAATACAGAGAATGTAGGTGGTGTAAACAGTAATAACTGGAATGGAATACATCCAAATCCTAGCTCAAAAAGCAAAAATGATTTAAGGTCAAATACAGAATTTGATATGGGATTAATCACTACACACAGTGCAGAAGATGCTTTTGAGGCTGTTTTGGGTTATGCAGGTGCTAGTTATTTCAGAGATGCTATTGATGAGCGAATTGTTGAAGAAACTCGTAATGGTACATATACTTACACAGGCTCTAATGGTAGTACAAATGGTTTGATAGATTCACATACAGATACAGAGGGATTTATTGCATATCAATCAACAACTGCACCAGTTGATACTGATGGTGATGGAATGCCAGATGATTGGGAAATAGCCAATGGATTAAATTCTAACGATGCCTCAGATGGTAGTGCATATACACTTCATAACCATTTTACTAATGTAGAGATGTATATCAATAGCCTCGTTAATCCTATAATGTGGGCAGGATTAGTAAATGGAGTAGCTAACTATGTAGAATCTCAACCTGTATCAATAAAGAGAGTTGCTCTTGAAGAAAAAAGTGTTATTTCTCCAAATCCATTTAATAATATTTTAAATATTGTTGCAAATAAGGAGATTAACAGAGTAGTAATTTACTCATTGAGTGGAAGAGTATTGCTTTCAAAAGATATAAATAGTAATGAAGCAACTGTTGATTTATCAACTCTACATAAAGGTGTCTATTTAGCAGAGGTAGTTTATGCTGATGGAACTAGAGAGAACCAGAAAATTGTAAAAAAATAGTAATATATAATAGTATATCTAATTGCTATTGAGCAGTTAGATATACTATTTATACTCTGAGATAATTGTTGAATATTTTAATAGAAAATTAAAATGAAGCTAAGATTTATAAACATATTAATAACTGTTTTTATGTTAGCCAATACTTCTGTTCATGCAGCATCTTATGTTGTTTCGGCAGATGGAAATGGTGATTATAAATCTATACAAGCTGCCATTGATAATTTAAGGGCATTTTCTCCTGTACCTCATACTTTATATCTGAAACCAGGTGTTTATAAAGAAAAAATTGTAATACCAACATGGTTGACAAATTTAACAGTAATAGGTGAAGATGTAGACAATACAATAGTTGTATGGGATGATTATAGTGGAAAGACAAAACATTTTACAACATTCAATTCATACACTTTATTAATTTCAGGTAATGATATTGTTTTTGAAAATATAACTATCAAAAATGATGCAGGGCCTGTTGGGCAAGCAGTAGCATTGCATGTTGAGGGTGATCGAGTTGTTTTTAATAACTGTAAAATATTGGGAGACCAAGACACTATCTATTTGGGAAGAGAAGGAGCTCGAGCCTTTTTTAATAACTGTTTTATTAATGGAACTACCGATTTTATATTTGGTCCATCTACTGCTTATTTTAAAGATTGCACAATCCAGAGTAAAAGAGATTCATATATAACGGCAGCTTCTACGCCAGAGGCAATAAAACATGGATTTGTATTTGAAAACTGTAAACTTGAGGCCATATCTAATGTAACAAAAGTTTATTTAGGGAGACCATGGCGCGACTACGCAAAAACAGTGTTTCTGAATTGCGAAATGGGTAAACATATAAGAGCAGAAGGTTGGCATAATTGGGGTAGAGTAGAGGCGGATAAACGAACATTTTATGCAGAATATGGCTCTACTGGTGAAGGAGCAAATGATAAAGAGCGTGTAAAATGGTCACACATTTTAAAAAATAAAGAGATTAAAAATTATTCCATAGAACAGGTATTAAAAGGGTATGATAATTGGAATCCTTTAGAAATAGTGAAATAAATGATTCAGAAATAGATATTATTAACCAGTAAATTAAAAACTAAACTATATGAAAGCACATAATTTAATTTTATTAGTATTCTTGTTGGTTTTTGCCTCTTGCTCAACAAAGACTGAAGAGAACAAGTATCTTGCAATTGCTGAAAAAATGGCAATTTCAGATATGAAAAGAAATCCAGAGCCTTGGACAATTGATTTTCAGAAAAAGCCAAAGTGGGAGTATACTCACGGTTTAATGATGACTGCAAATCTTGCATTATATAATGAAACAAATAATCAAGTTTACTTAGATTATGTAAACCAATTCGCAGATATGTTTATTGCAGAAGATGGTTCTATATTAACATATAAGTTAACAGATTATAATATTGATAGAGTAAATCCAGGAAAATTTTTAATGGAGTTATATAAAATTTCTAATGAAGAGAGGTTTTTATTAGCTATTAATAATCTTAGAACTCAAATGAAAAATCATCCTCGTATTGAAGAAGGTGCATTTTGGCATAAAAAAGTATATCCACATCAAGTTTGGTTAGATGGACTTTACATGGGTACACCATTTTTAGCCCAATATGCTGTGGAGTTTGATGAACCAGAACTTTTTGATGATATTGCTTTACAATATAAAGTGATGAATGAGAATATGTATAATCCTGAGGTGAAATTATATTATCATGGTTGGGATGCTAGCAGACAACAGCAATGGGCTGATCCAGAAACAGGATTGTCGCCTAATTTTTGGGGTAGAGCAATGGGCTGGTTAGCGATGGCAACTGTTGATGCTTTATATTGGTTTCCTGAAGATCATCCGGGTCGTGAGAATATAATTGAAGTTATTGACAGAATTGCTGAAGGTGCAGCTAAACATCAAGACCCAGAAACAGGCCTATGGTGGCAAGTGCTTGACCAGCATGGTAGAGAAGGCAATTATCTTGAGGCATCAGCTTCGTCAATGCTAGCTTATTTTTATCTAAAAGGTGTAAGATTAGGATATTTAGATGATTCATACTTAGAAAATGGTATTAAAGCTTATGATGGTGTCATTGAACATTTAGTGGCAACTGAGGAGGATGGAGTAATTAGCTTAACGCAGGTTTGCGGTGTAGCTGGATTAGGAGGAAAACCATATAGAGATGCAAGTTACGAATATTATGTAAATGAGGTTATTAGAGATAATGATCCAAAAGGTGTTGGGCCTTTTATACTTGCAGGTATTGAGATGAGTAAAGTTTCAAAATAATTTTTCAAAATAATAGATGTCATTCTTTAAAAATATATTATTAATATTTCTTTTTGCTAGCAGTAGCTTAATGGCAAATAACAACTATGATTTTATAGTCTCTAAAAATGGTGATGGAGATTATGAAACAGTGCAAGATGCTATCAATGCTGTGCCAGATTTTAGAGCAAATGAGACGGTAATATTTATTAAAAATGGCATTTATAAAGAGAAGTTGATACTTCCAACATCTAAAACAAATGTGACTTTTGTTGGAGAATCTGTTGAAAAAACAATTTTAACCTATGATGATTATGCATCACGTCAAAATCAGTTTGGTGAAAATTTAGGAACAACAGGTTCGTCAAGTTTTTTTATTTTCGGAGATAGTTTTACTGCTCGTAATATTACTTTTGAAAATTCTGCCGGACAGGTAGGTCAAGCTGTAGCAGTCCGCTCTTCTGGAGATAAGTTGGTTTTTCAAAATTGCAAATTTTTAGGAAATCAAGATACATTATATCCAAATAAAGCTGGAAGTAGACAATATTTCTACA
>CAZHHH010000208.1:0-3887 GCA_964532085.1 uncultured Marinilabiliaceae bacterium | reverse complement strand
AGATCTTTTTTTAAAAGAATATTTGGAAAGTCTAAGTTCAACTTATTAAATAACCTTATTTTATTTGCTAAGCTGAGATATATTTTATCTCTGTTTTTGTTCCACATTTTATAAAATTCATCAGGTTTACTGTTATATAAAACCGCTGCTTTCATTCTAACTCCTTTGTGATAGATAAAAATGTCTAAACCTGCCACTTTTTTGAAATAATCAGGATGTGAATTTTCCAGTCTGCTCATTAAAATTCTGTAAAGTTCTTTATCTAACAGAATTTTGTGATTAACAATGCTTTGGTGCAATGTTACTGGATCATCTTTTAGCCATCTGGATATGTTTTTAGTTACCATTTTACCTGCAATATTTAATGATAACAGATTTTTATTTGAATAATATTCATTTTTTCGTGGAGTATAAATGTCTATATTTTCAATTGCCTTTTTATTGCTTTCATCTTCATAGGCTTCTATAGGTTGAATGTTATTTTGCAAAAACTCTATAATATCCAACTCATTTTGCACCTTTCCACCTTTATGTTTATCAAGTAAATCATCAACTCCAGCTCCTAAAAAGAAATCTTCGATGAAATCCCATCTCTCTTCATTAGTGAAGCTATTCATAAAGAAGTGGTCAAAAATCTGATTGCTCAGTGAATGCCTATCCATAGTACTTGACAGAATTATATTTTTATAACTGTTTCTAAATCCATCATTTTTTATTTTATCTGGATCATTAACGCGTAAAAATATCATATCCTTGTCACCACCTTTCATGTCAAAAGTTCCTAATTCAAGGACTTCTAGTAAATATCCAACTCTAATATAATCATTGGTGTTGCTTCTTTCGCTGCTTACAAAACGAGTTACTTTTTGATTGCCATCTCCAAACAAATTTGCTATCATTCTCTTTACGTTTGCAAATCTTTTTAAATAAGAGTAATTGTAAACTCTATAAGTATATTTATCATTTGACCTACGCATTTGTATAAAAGTGTCTCCTTCTATTCTGTTTAAATCAACTGTTCTACCAGAAAAAGAGGTTAATATAAATTCAGCTAGTAGTTTAGATAAAGTTCTGTTCTTAATTTTGATATTTATCTTTTCTACAAATTCTCTCTCTTCAAAAAAGGTTCCTCCAAAAGAAATAAAAGCCTCTTTTATTATTTTAAAATACTCATCAAGAATATTCAATGTTTGGTCATAGTTGTGTAATATATTATATGACACTCTCAATTGTGGATGTATCTCTATTCCTTGATTTGCAAGCATTGTTTTGTTGAAAAACATATATTTTAACCTAGCAAAACTTATATTACTAAACTCTTCATGCCACAATCTGTCTAAATGGAGCTTTACAATATGGTCACCGTTGGAGCGCTGTCTTATATGTTCTATGGTGTGTCTGTATTTACCAGAGAATTTATTATAGTTTGAGTCGCTCATTCGTGCATAAACTATGGCAAACATCTTTTTAGGACGTGCTATTAATACCTGAAAATTATATTTTAGCAAATAATCTTTTTCAATCATCATAAGTGAGGTTAATACTTTCTGATTAATATCATCCATTTCACTGAAAAGGAAGCCAAAATCTTCGGCAGAGATTAACATATTCTGCTTTTTAGTTGCTTCATAGGTTTTGTAAATTTTCTTTAAAATCCCTTGTAATTGCCAATGCTGAATAGCAGACATTCCATAAAGCGCTTTGGAGAATGCTTTGTCTTTTTCATTATAGTTTATTGCTGCAATACCTTGTAAATTTGGCTTGCGAGCAGCACGACCAATTTCTTGAACATAATCAGGTAACAAGCCAGAAGGTGCGTGGTGATAAACTACTTGAATATCAGATATGTCAACTCCCATTCCAAATGCTTTTGTGGAAACCATAATGTTAGATTTGCCAGTTCTAAACTGTTCAAATGAGAAATTTCTTTGGTCTTTAGGTATTTTACTAGAGTATCCTACTGCTATATCTTTATTCTCTAAACTGTGTATAATATCATCAATATGACGCGCATAAGGAGTGTATACCAGAGTCTTTAAACCTAATTCATTAGCATTTTGAATAAAGTCAGCAGTTTGCTTAATTTTTTCCTTCTCATATTGTTTTTTAGGTGCTTGATAATTGTTTATTGCAAATGTAATATCATCTCGTTTTACCTGACCGATAAAAAGGTGTGGATCATTCATGTGCAAGCTTTGTGTGCTACTATGTACCATATCTTGAGTGCCACCATAAATAGCAGTTGCAGTAACAGCAACAACAGGGAAATTCATATTGTTGTATTTGCGAATTTTGTGTATATGATTACCCAAAAACCAATAATCAACTCTAAAATCCCTTCCCCAAGTGGTGATAAGATGCGCTTCATCGATAACCATTAATCCAATTTTTCTTTCGCCTATAAAATGTTTAATATCATAGGATAAAAGAAGTTCTGGAGATAGATATAATACATCTATTTCACCTTCTTTTGTGCTCTCTAATATTCTTTCGCGATCAATTAAGCTAATATCGCTATTTAACAAAGCTGCTTTATAAAATCTCCTGTCATTATAAATTGCTTCTATTTGATCTTTCATAAGAGCAATAAGAGGGGAGACCACAATTGTTACATCGCCACAGTTTGATACATAGAATGAAGGCAATTGAAATAACAGTGACTTACCAGCACCTGTGGGTGCAGTTAGAAAGAGATCGCGTGGAATTGCGCCTTTTTTAGCTTTTTCATACTCTTTAATTATCAAATCAACAATTTTTCCTTGCGATATTTCAACAACTTGATTGCTGGTATCTGGATTTTGATAGACTGTTAAGTTTCTAAATTCTGCCGAATCACCCCAATATTTTTTCAGTAAATTAACCGACTCCTCTTTAGGGGTGTAAGAAGATTTAATAACTGTACGTTCTTTAATAGCTATTGAGCCACCAAAGAGAGAAAGTAGTGCATTTACTTCACTTAAAGCCTCTTTTACTACTGGTGAAATAGGAATTTTAGAGTAGTTTGATACAACTACTTTTTTAGAGAAATTATCTTCAGATATAGACTCATTTATAAAGTAATCCAATGCATAGTTATTGGAAAATAGATCGATTACTTCTAAATCCTTATCTTCAGCATTGATAGGCTCTTCTTGCTCTTGAAAGATTTTTATAGTCTTGGAATTTGTCTCAGACAATTTTAGAACATAGTAGTAATTCCCATTATCCACCAACTGCTCAGCCATATATATCGGTAACTCATCTGGTCTTGACTCAGTGTTGTCAATATCAGTTTTTTCAATATATTCGCTTTTGTTTATAGGGAATAGTTGTCTAAGATTATCTCTTAAAAAAAATACTTTATTAGAGAATATTGATTCATCAAAGTAGGTTAACAGATATGCAAATTGTGGATATGACAAAACATGATGACTATCTTGATTTGCATTCAGTTGAATGAATATATTAGTTGCCCATTTGGAGGTAAAAAGGTCTTGTGTGCCATGAACAGCAAAGGTCTCTTTATCAACGATATTGTTGATGTTATTTTCTAGTGATGAGGTGTCACCAATGATTACGAAAATTCGGTTAGGGTTTTCTTTAACTTTCTTCTCGATTATTTTGTTTATGTTTGAAACAAATAACTTATCAAAATTTCTCATACTCTTGAAGATTTAAAGGTTAAACATTTAGTAGATAGAGTTTTAAAAGAGGTTAGTGGCTAATTTTTTCAAAGCACTTATCTCCCAAAATTTTCTAAAAACAAAGGTAAAGTGGACTTGTGCAGCCTATGTGCATTTTTGGAATTATTTTTGTTTCCGTATATTTTTTACCGCAAAGTCTCTAAGAGCGCAGAGTTTTTATAGAATTAATGATGTAAGTGTGGTATATGAGTTTTGTGTCACCGC
>CAZHHH010000207.1:0-3889 GCA_964532085.1 uncultured Marinilabiliaceae bacterium | reverse complement strand
TTATTAATTTTAATTTTCAATAAAATGAGAAAATTATTTCTTTCGCTCCTTTTATTAGGTGCAACTTTATCTTTGTCTGCAAATTCAACTCCCGACTGGGAGAATCCAAATGTTTTTGCAATTAATAAAGAAGATGCAAGAGCTTTCTTTTATTCTTATCCAGAAAGTAAACAAGCTTTAGCATTTGACAGAACTAATTCTGAACGATTTATATTATTAAATGGTGATTGGAAATTTAATTGGGTTCCAAAACCAGCTGATAGACCAGTAGATTTTTATAAAGAAGATTATAATGCTTCAAGTTGGAATACAATCCCTGTTCCGTCAGACTGGAATCTACACGGATATGGAATTCCTATCTATACAAATGTTCGATATCCGTGGACAGACAAGCCAAATCCTCCTTATGTTGATCATAAAAACAATCCGGTAGGTTCATATATCCATGAGTTTGATATACCAAAAGCATGGGATGGAGAGAAAATTTATATCCATTTTGGAGGTGTAAATTCAGCGATGTATCTATGGGTAAATGGTCAAAAAGTTGGTTATTCGCAAGATTCAAAAGTGCCTGCAGAATTTGATATTACTAAATATGTAAATGTAGGAAAGAATAAACTAGCTGTTGAAGTTTATCGTTGGTCTGATGGCTCATACCTCGAAGATCAAGATTTTTGGAGATTAGCAGGTATAGAAAGAGATGTGTTTTTATTCACAACTCCCAACGTTAGAATGAGAGATTTTTTCTTCAAAACTGATTTAAAAAACAACTACTCTGATGCTAATGTAACAGTTGAAGTAGATATTGAAAACTATCTGGCTAAGAATCAAAAAGGTTCTGTTGAAATATCAATAATAGACGGTGATAAAACAATTGCAAAAGCAGCTTCTAAATATAATGCAAAAGGTAATAATATCGATAAGCTTACTCTTAAAACTGAAGCTAAAAACATTCGTACTTGGAATGCTGAAGAGCCAGAGCTTTATACGCTTTTAATTTCTCATAAAAACTCTAAAAATAAGGAGATTGAAGCTACAGCTATTAAAGTTGGATTTAGAGAGGTGAAAATTGAGGGTGCTCAGCTAAAAATTAATGGTAAACCTATTCTAATTAAAGGTGTAAATAGACATGAGCATGATGAATATACTGGCCATGTAGTTAGTAAAGAGTCAATGGTTAAAGATATTTTGCTAATGAAGCAGAATAATATTAATGCTGTGAGAACTAGCCACTATCCAACTGATCCACTTTTTTATGAACTTTGTGATTTATACGGACTTTATGTTGTAGATGAGGCAAATATAGAATCTCATGGTATGGGCTATGGCGATAAATCTCTTGCTAAAGACCCAACTTGGATGGCAGCTCATCTTGACAGAACTGTGAGAATGGTTGAAAGAGATAAAAACTATCCTTCAATTATTACTTGGTCGCTTGGTAATGAAGCTGGAAATGGTATAAACTTCGAAAGAACTTACGACTGGATTAAAGAGAGAGATTTATCTCGTCCAGTCCAATACGAACAAGCTGGACATGCTAGAAATACAGATATTGTTGTTCCAATGTACGCTGGTTTAGATTATCTAACTAGCTATGGAAGATCTGTTCATAATAGACCTTTAATTCTTTGCGAATATGCTCACGCTATGGGTAATAGTGTTGGTAACTTAAAGGATTACTGGGAGGTTATTGAAAAATACGATAATCTGCAAGGTGGTTTTATTTGGGACTGGGTAGATCAAGGTATTGTTACAAAAAATGATAAAGGTGAAGAGTATTGGGCATACGGTGGTGCTTTTGGACCAGAGGGAACTCCAAGTGATTTGAACTTCTGTATGAATGGAATAGTTAGACCAGACAGATCACCAAATCCATCATTATATGAGACAAAACAGATATATCAGTATATTAAGATAAAGCCTGTTTTTGGAAATAATAAAATAGAAATCACTAACAAATATGATTTTATCAATCTTGATAGATTTGTTATTCATTGGGAGATAAAATCTGAAGATGGTGTTGTAAAAACTGGCAAAATTGCTAATCCAAATATAAATCCAGATGAGTCAAAAACATTCTCTTTGAATTTTGATGGTGTTAATTTTAAAGAAGAGAAAGAATATTTCTTAAACTTTAAAGCTTATTTAGATAACTCTTGGGGATTATTAAATAAAGGAGAATTATTAGCTAGCGAGCAAATACAGATTGAAGATGCTATAAAAGAGTTGTTTGCAAGCAATGAAAACAAACCTAAAGTAAAAGAGACAAAAACAATTATTACTGTAACAGGAAATAATTTTGAGTTGATATTTGATAAAGCATCTGGAGAGATTAGTTCATGGCAAGTTAACAACAAAGATTTTATTACAGATTCGCCAATGCCTAATTTCTGGAGAGCACCAACTGATAATGACTATGGTTACAATATGAACGACCGATTAAAAGTATGGAGAAATGCTGCACAAGATGCAAAATCTGCAACTAACGCTGTTGTTAAACAAAACAGTGAAAATGTTGAGGTTGTCACTTCTTTAAACTTAGCAAATAATGCAGGCCAAGTTACTATCTCGTATGAAATTTATGGTTCAGGTGATGTAATCTTAAATTATGATTATAAGCCATCTAATGAGAATTTACCAGTTATGCCACGTATTGGTATGATGTTTACTTTACCATCTAAATTTGAAAATGTTAAGTGGTATGGTAGAGGACCGTGGGAAAATTATATTGATAGAAAAAGCTCAACTTTTGTAGATGTATATGAAAGTTCAGTAGAAGATTTGTTTGAAAATTATCCAATGCCGCAAGAAAATGGATATAGAACAGATACTCGTTGGCTAACGATTACAACTAAATCTGGTGATGGATGGTTGGTAGAAGCGGATGATAATCTATTTGGATTTTCAGCTCTACATTTCACACCTGAAGATTTAACTAAAGAGGGTAGAGGACTATGGTATCCTCACGATTTGAATCCACGAGAAGAGGTGGTTTTACATATTGACCATAAAATGATGGGTGTGGGTGCAGAGCAATCATGGGGAGCACGTCCGTATGATATCTATTCCGTTCAGCCTCACTCTTATAACTATAAGATTAGATTAAAACCTTTTGTTAAGGATGAGAAAATTCAAACAGGAAAACAATTCTAATTAAATAACTACTATTATTCGTTTATTTAATACCGCTTTAAAAATAAATTTAAAGCGGTATTATTTTTTACAACTTCTTATAATTGCATTAATAAAAATATTATCTATTTTCACGCTGTTTTTTCAAATAAAATAAAATGGAGTGGCAAAGTAGAACAGAGCTTCTGTTGGGGAAAGAAAGGGCAGATAAACTGCAAAATAAGCATGTTTTAGTCGCCGGTGTTGGGGGTGTTGGTGCATATACCATAGAAATGTTAGCAAGAGCAGGTGTTGGTGAGTTAACCATCGTTGATGCCGATGTGGTTAAACCTTCAAACAGAAATAGGCAACTTATAGCATTATCATCCACAGAGGATAAACTAAAAGTTGATATAATGAAAGATAGATTACTGGATATCAATTCAAAGATAAAAGTAAACACTTTCTCTGTTTTCTTAAAAGAAGATACTACACCTGTGGTTTTCGATTCTGCAAAATATGACTATGTTGTAGATGCAATTGATTCTCTTTCACCAAAAGTATTTTTTATAAGAACAGCTATTCAGCGAAATATACCAATCATTTCTAGTATGGGTGCAGGTGGAAAACTAGATCCTACACAAATTAAAATCGACGATATTTCAAAATCCTACAATTGTAAATTAGCAAGGATGGTTCGCCGTAGATTGCATAAATTCAACATTAAAAGTGGATTCAAAGTTGTTTTTAGTCCAGAAGAGATTTCTAAAGATTCTGT
>CAZHHH010000206.1:0-3891 GCA_964532085.1 uncultured Marinilabiliaceae bacterium | reverse complement strand
TTGAAATTATTTTCAAAAAAATCAACAATATTATTGCATAGAATAAAAAATTATTATACTTTTGCAACGCAATTTTACGCGGACGTGGCGTAATTGGTAGCCGCGCTAGACTTAGGATCTAGTGACGAGAGTCGTGGGGGTTCGAGTCCCTTCGTCCGCACACAAGAAAATAAGACCGTTTAACTAACGATAAATATCGAAAGTAAACGGTCTTATTTATTTGATAAAAAAACATAAGATTTAACAAAAAATATTTGAAATTTGTAACATTGTAATTGCTTCATTATCTTTGCAATGTTTTGAATAAATGATTATTAAAGTAATTACTATAGTCATTTAAGCAAAAAGAAGATTACATATTTCAAACATCGCTATTTCAGTGATGTTAAAGTTGAGTGGATATCAAAATTTATTAAAATTTAATTATTAACGAATGAACATCATTAGGGAAAATATTGATGAGCTAAATGCAGTGATAAAACTAACTGTAGAGAAAGAAGACTACGAATCACAAGTTGCAGAGGTTTTAAAGAACTATCAGAGAAAAGCTCAAATGCCAGGTTTTAGACCAGGGAAAGTTCCAGCAAGCTTAATCAAAAAAATGTATGGTACTTCTGTTTTAGTTGATGAAATTAACAAATTAGTTTCTGAAAACTTATCAAAACATTTGGCTGAAGAGAAGTTAGATATTTTAGGAGAACCACTACCAAGCGAGTCACAAGAGCCTATCGACTTTGATAAAGACGAAAAATTTGAATTTGCATTTGATATAGCACTTGCACCTGAGGTTGAAATTAGTATTACTAAAAGAGATAAAATTCCTTTTTACACAATAGAAATTACTGACGATTTGTTAGATGGTCAAATTAAAAATCTAACAAGCAGATTTGGCGAAAATAAAACTGTTGATAAAACAACTGACAAATCTCTAATAAAAGGTAATATCGTTGAGTTAGACAAAGATGGTAATGTTGTTGAAGGTGGAATATTCGCTGAAGAGACAGTACTTTCATCATCTGTTATTAAAGATGAGAAAATTCAAAAAGAGTTAGTAGGAAAAGCTGTTGGCGACGAGGTTGTTTTTGATATTAAAAAAGCATATCCAAACGATACAGAAATTTCTTATATATTAAAGATATCAAAAGAGGAAGCTGAGGAGGTTAAAGGAAACTTTAAACTTACCATTAGTGAAATAACCGAATTTGTTGACCCAGAATTAGATCAAGAACTATTTGATAAAATGTTTGGGCCAGGCGTTGTCACTTCTGAAGAGGAGATGAAAGATAAAGTACGCAAAGATTTAGAAGCTTCTTTCTTAATGGAATCTGACTATAGATTTTCGTTAGACGCAAGTGAAAAGCTGAAAAAGAAATTAAAAACAGAATTCCCAGAAGCATTTTTGAAAAGATGGCTTAAAATGGCTACCAATAAAGAAGAGCCTTTAACAGATGAGGAGATTGATAATGAAATGCCTCGTTTCTTAGATGATTTGAGATGGCAACTTGTTAAAAACTTTATTATTAAGAAAAATGAATTAGAAATTGATAATGAAGATGTTGTAATTTATTCAAAACAAGCAGCTAAAGCTCAATTTATGCAGTATGGAATGAACAGTATTCCTGAAGAGTATATTGATAATTATGCTACTCAAATGCTTCAAGATGAAAATCAAGCTCGTCAAATTGCAGAGGGTGCAATGAATGAAAAAGTGATGACTTTTGTTAAAGAGGCTGTTAAGATTGATGAGCAGACAATAAGCAGAGATGATTTCAACAAATTATTTGAGCAAAAATAAGAACTGAACTTAAACTCTATAAAGGGTTATAAAGATATTTCAGTAAATATAATATGAAATAAAAACCAACACATTAAAAAACGTGTTGGTTTTTTGTATCTTTGGCAAGTTGTAAATGTTAAAATGATAAAGTTATGATTATAGATCCAAAAGATTTCCACAAATATGCAACAAAGCATATTGGAATAAATAGCCAAGTGATGGACCAATATACGTCTATTGCAAACAATTACATTTCACCAACAATTATTGAGGAGAGACAATTAAACATCGCTTCGATGGATGTTTTCTCTAGATTGATGATGGATAGAATTATATTTCTTGGTCTACCAATTGATGATTATGTAGCAAATATTATTCAGGCACAACTACTATATTTAGATTCTGTTGACCCAAATAAAGATATTTCAATCTATTTTAATACGCCTGGTGGTTCAGTTTATGCTGGATTAGGAATATATGATACAATGCAATATATCTCATCAGATGTTGCAACTATCTGTACAGGTATGGCGGCATCAATGGGTGCAGTGTTATTAACTGCAGGAACAAAAGGAAAACGTTCTGCACTAAGACATTCTAGAATAATGATACATCAGCCAATGGGTGGCGCACAAGGCCAATCAGTTGATATTGAGATTACTACAAGAGAAATTGTGAAGCTTAGAAAAGAACTTTATACAATCATCGCTGAGCACTCTGGAAACACATTCAAAAAAGTTGAAAAAGATTCAGACAGAGATTTCTGGATGACTTCAGAAGAGGCTAAAGCATACGGAATGATTGATGAAGTATTAGTTAGAGAAAAGAAAAAATAAATATGGATAAATGTTCATTTTGTGGGAGGAGTAGAAAAGATACTAATCTTTTGATTGCTGGCGTTTCAGGGCATATTTGCGACTCTTGTATCGAGCAAGCAAATAATATTCTGGTTGAGGCAGTCAATAAAGGTGATGATTTTGAAGTTGATGGCTTTGAATTATTAAAACCAAAAGAGATTAAATCTTTTCTAGATGAATATGTTATTGGACAAGATGAAGCTAAAAAATTCTTGTCTGTAGCAGTATATAATCATTACAAAAGATTAAAACAGCCTACAACAAAGGATGAGGTTGAGATTGAGAAATCTAATATCATATTGGTGGGCGAAACAGGTACTGGAAAAACATTGTTAGCAAGAACAATTGCAAGAATGCTTCACGTACCATTTACCATTGTTGATGCAACTGTTTTAACCGAAGCGGGATATGTGGGTGAAGATATAGAAAGTGTTTTGACAAGATTACTACAAGCCGCTGACTATAACGTTACTGCCGCACAAAGAGGAATAGTTTTTATCGATGAGATAGATAAAATTGCACGAAAAGGAGATAATCCATCTATAACACGTGATGTTTCTGGTGAAGGAGTGCAACAAGGTTTATTAAAACTACTTGAGGGAGCTGTTATAAACGTGCCACCACAAGGAGGAAGAAAGCATCCAGACCAGAAAATGATTGCTGTTGACACCAAAAACATTCTCTTTATTGTTGGAGGTGCTTTTGACGGTATTGAAAGAAAAATTGGACAGAGATTAAACACTCAAGCTGTTGGATATAAGGCGAGTGATAGCAGAATGGCATTGGACCCTAAAAATATGTTACAATATATTTCGCCGCAAGATTTGAAATCTTTTGGTCTGATACCCGAAATTATTGGACGATTACCAGTTCTCACTTATTTGAATCCATTAGATAGAGAGACGCTTAGAAGAATTTTAACCGAGCCAAAAAACTCTATCGTAAAACAATATGTCAAATTGTTTGAAATGGATGATATTGAGTTGGTTTTTGAAGAGAAAGTGCTAGATTATATCGTAGATAAAGCTGTCGAGTATAAACTTGGAGCTCGTGGATTGCGTGCAATATGCGAAACCATAATGGTGGATTATATGTATGACACCCCAAGTACAGATACAAAAAAGCTTACGATCAAGCTTTCTGATGCTAAAAAGAAAATAGATAAAGCAAATATGGCACTGTTACAAGCTGGCTAATTTGCGAAAAGATAATATTATAAAAAGGATGTTCAAGAGTTTTTTTGAACATCCTTTTTTT
>CAZHHH010000205.1:0-3899 GCA_964532085.1 uncultured Marinilabiliaceae bacterium | reverse complement strand
ATTTCTGATGTATATAGCTTTGCCATTGCAGCTTCTCTTGAGAAAGGCATTCCTCTGTCTTTGAGAATACAAGCATTATATAAAGTATTTCTTGCTAACTCTAATTTCATACTCATATCTGCAAGTTTAAAGCTAATTGCTTGATTTCTACCAATTACAGTTCCAAATTGCTTTCTTGTTTTTGCGTGTTGCAGAGCCATTTCAAATGCCCCTTGTGCCAATCCTAATCCCATTGCTGCCACTGAAAGTCGTCCGCCGTCTAGTGTTCGAAGCATATATCTTGCACCTTGTCCTTCACTACCTAACAGATTTGAATATGGAACTTTACAATTTTCAAAGGTTAAATGTGCTGTATCGGCAGCTCTCCACATCATTTTGCCTAACATACGTTCTGCTGTATATCCTTCAGTACCATTTTCTACAAGAATAGTGGTTAATTTATTATCACCATTTTGATTTGTAGTCATAACTTGAAGTGTAACCCCAAGCGTCATTGATGTTGAGCCGTTAGTGATGTACCTTTTTGAACCGTTGATAATCCAATTATCACCATCTCTAACAGCTGTCGTTTCTGTACCACGAGCATCAGATCCAGCATTTTCTTCGGTTAAGCCAAACCCCCAGATATAATTTCCGGAAGTTAGCTTAGGTAAAAAATAATCATTTTGCTCCTGCGTACCATATTCTATAATTGGAACTAATCCTAAGCTGTTGTGCGCAACCACCGTTGCAGCTTGTGAACTATCCACTCGAGAGAGTTCTTCCACTGCAATGATGTATGATAGTGTGTCTAAGCCTTGACCGCCATACTCTTTGGGCGCAATCATCCCTAAATAACCTCGCTGCCCCATCTTTTTTGTCAATTCTTCTGAAAAAAGCTCCTCTTCATCTAATCTTCCAGCCTCTGGTGCTATTATTTGCTCAGCAAATTCACGAACTGACATTCTAATTTCTTCTTGCTCTTTTGAAAGGAATAAGTGCATTTTATATTTTTATTTATAAATTGTTATTATAACGTGAGTTATATAAAAAATCTTTATTACTCTTTTATCCAAATATACTATTTTAGGGGTAATTAAAAAGATTATTACTTCAAACTCATATTATTATAAAATAATTATTTTAAATTAATTATAGCTATTCTCTATCTCTATTAAAATCTCATTTGCTTTAACTTGACTACCATTTTCAACAGAAATTTTCTTTATAATTCCATCCGATGGCATTGATATATGATTTTCCATTTTCATAGCTTCTAGAACTAATAAAGTTGAATTTGTTGAAACACTTTCGCCTTCTTCCACATTGATTTTAACTATACGACCGGGAATTGGTGCTTTAATAATTGTATTATCATTATCTATTAAAGAGTTATTTCCCTTTTTTGTTTTATTGACAAAACCTTTTTTTATTTCCCACTCTTTTGAACCGTTTTGTAAAATTATTTTTCCTTCATAATTTAACACCCATCCAAAACTAAACTCTCTGTTTTCTACTTTGAAAATGATTTTATCTTCGGTTATTAAATAATCTTTTACTTTGAAAATATCATCCTCTATTGTCAGAATTATTCTCTCTTTATCAAATGAATAATTTACTCTGTAGTTTGTAAATTCTTCAGATAGAGTAATTTGTCTGTTTACTCTAAAATGTCCAATTTTTTGCCAACTATTAATGTTATCTGTTTTATATAAAAGGTGCCAAATAGTTGCTGCAATAATGGCTTCTTTATTGGATATATTATTTTTTAAATCGGCTTGATGAATATTGCAATAATTAGTGTCAATAATATTCTTTTTAAATTTATTATCATTTAAAATAGAAATTAAATATTCAATATTCTGTTTTATTCCTATGATTTGAGTCTCTTTTAAAGCTTTATCCATTTTAGAGATTGCAATATCTCTAGAAGCACCGTGAGTGATAATTTTAGCCAGCATTGGGTCAAATGTTGGAAGAATTTCAATCTCTTTATCAAACCATTTGTCAACTCTAGCAATGTTCTCTATAGGCCACTTTACTTTTTGAATAAATCCTGGTGATGGTTGGAAGTTATCTTCTGGATTTTCTGCATAAATTCTGCTCTCTATGGCGTGTCCATTGATTTTAATGTCTGATTGGCTAAAGTTCAGAGGCAATCCCATTGCAATTAATATTTGTTGCTCAACAATATCAACTCCTGTTATCATTTCAGTAACAGGATGTTCGACTTGAAGACGTGTGTTCATCTCTAAAAAGAAATGTTTGTCATTTTCGTCAACAAGAAACTCAACAGTACCAGCATTTTCATAACCTATGGTTTCGCACAATTTTAGTGCATCATTGGTTAAACTATTTCTTAAATTCTCTGAAATATTTAGTGCAGGTGCCTCTTCGATAATTTTTTGATATCGCCTCTGTATTGAGCATTCACGCTCATAAAGATGTATGTTATTACCGTACATATCGCACAAAACCTGTACTTCAATATGTCTTGGTTTTTGAATTAATTGCTCAACCAAAATTGAATCATCACCAAAATATCTTTTAGCCTCTCGTTGTGTCTGTTCTAGTTTTTCTTGTAATTCATTTTTGTTAAGAACAATTGACATTCCTTTACCACCGCCACCTGCCGCAGCTTTTATTAAAAGCGGATAGATAAATTCATCTTTCTGTTTTATAATTTGCTCTATAGTTCCTGATGCGCCGTGGGGAATGGGAATATTTAATTCTGATGCAATTTCTCTCGCATTGGTTTTATCTCCCATTGATTCAATTGCTTGAGATTTTGGCCCAATAAAAATAATATTCGAATCTTCAACGGCTTTTGCAAAGTTGTGATTTTCAGATAAAAAGCCATACCCTGGATGAATTGCATCTGCATTTGTCTTCTTTGCAGCATTGATTATTGCTTCAATATTGAGATATGTTTCAGCAAGTGAATCACCTTTTATAAAAATAGATTCATCAGTTTCAGTTGTTGGTTCAGCTTCAGTAATAATTCCAACAGTTGAGATTCCCATTTTTCTTGCAGTACGAATAATTCGTGAGGCTATTTCTCCTCTGTTTGCAATAAGAATTTTGCTTATTTGACGATATTTTATCTCTCTATTCATTTTTACTTGAATCATTTCTGTTTAAGAATGCTTTTACTCTCTCTTGTCCTTCGTGCGATGTGCGTGCTTTTGCAATAACTGAAGCGCAGTAGTCTTGTGTTTCATTTGAAACTGTAAATGTATTTTCTGATAACTTGTTTATAAGCTTTTTTGTTTTGACAACTGCTTCTAGACCTAATTTTGCCATCTCTTCAGCTGTTTGTAAAGCTGTTTTGTCAATCTCTTCGTAGACAACAACTTTATGTGCAAGTCCAAATCTTAATGCGTCGTCTCCATTAAATTGGTGGGCAGAAATAAGAAGAAAATTAGCATTACTATGGCCAATTTTTTTCAAAATATAGGGCGCAACAGTTGCAGGAACTAATCCCAATGCAGTTTCACTAAATCTGAAATTAGCATCAGATGATGTGATGACAACATCTGCACAAGCCATTAATCCTATTGCACCGCCATAAGCTCCACGTTTTACCTTGACAATTATTTGCTTGGGGTATAATGACATCTCTTGATAAAGTTGGTTAAAAAGCTGTGCATCTTCATAATTTTCTTGATAAGATTGCTCAACCGCTTGTTGCATCCACTTTAAATCGGCACCTGCTGAGAAAAAATTGTTGCTGCCAGAAAGTACAATAACATTGAAATCAAGAGAATCTGATGAGGTTTTGAAAAAGTTTATTAATTCCTGAATTGTAATCTTATCCAATGAATTCATCTGTTTAGGACGATCAATTTCAATATAGCATACCTTATTTTTAACTTCTTTTATTCTGACCATAATCTACATTCTAAAAATTCCATACTTTG
>CAZHHH010000204.1:0-3917 GCA_964532085.1 uncultured Marinilabiliaceae bacterium | reverse complement strand
TATGAAAGAGAAAACAAGTTTAATATTAAGCGAAGTAGGGAGTGTGAAAGTTTTAAATGAAAAGAAAAAAGAAGTGTTCATTACTCCCGAACACCTTAAAATTGGAAAATTAAAACTAAGTGAAATTTTGGCAAAACAGCAAGAAACAAACAATTTTGTTGATATAAAACTAAAACAAGCCGAAAGAGATTTTACAGAATTAAAAGAAAAAACAAATAACGAAATATTAGAACTACAAAACGAAGTTGCAGAACTAAAAAGAATAATAGCGGAGTTGGTAGACTTTGCGGTGGAGGGTTAAATGAAAAGAATAATATATAGATTTTTAAATTTTATTACAAACTTAACAATAACGATAGGTGTTGTTGTATCACTCGGCACAGTTGTGTTGCAATTTATACCAGTAGAATGGTCAACTGCATTTTATGCGTTTTTTAACACGAACATTGAGGCGGTTATACCCGCGTCAATTACTACTGCAATAACCACTATTGTGTTAGGCTTTGCAAAATATGCTCACACTGCGATTAAGTTACTTTTAAAAGATAGTGAGTTTAAACAAGAACTGCAACGCAAAAGGCTTGAAAGAGAGTACAACGAAAGACTTGACATTGCAGAGCAACGAGATTTTGCCGTTGTTGAAAAATTAAATCAAGTAAATGAGTTGCTGAATATAATTAACTCTCAAAACAAGGAGATTAGCAAGTACAATCAAATTGTTGCGGAAAAAAACCTTGCAAGTTCAATTATACCGCAAAAATTTAAAGATGACATTTTAGAATGGAAAAATGTTGAGGTTGTAGACAAAATAGAACCTATAAAAATTGAAGAGATTGCAGAAGTGGAAACGGAAAAACCGAAAGTAAAAAACAACATTGAAAATGAAAACAAAGGCGGGTTGCTATAATGAAGAAAACACTATCATTTGCAATCAAATTAATAGGGTTATTAATTGCGACATGTGCTAGTTTTTATATCGTGCTAAATAACTTTATAATTAACCAGCCAGCACGCACCACGTGGTCAATATCAGGCTTCATATTATTAGGCATTACATTCTTAATAGTAAAGCGATATGCTAGTGTATGGCTTAAAACTAAGTTAAACGCCGTAGAAACGGCGAGAGAGTTAAAAGTGAACGGTAACACTAGCCCACTGCTTGCGACCGTTTTAAAGGCGGTTTACGTGACCGTGCCAGCATTGTTGTTTGTGTTACTCTTTTACGGAATATCTAAATACAACGGTCTGCTGTGGCTTAATGCGTTAAAACTAGTAGGCACTGTATCAATATATTTTATTTTTGAGTTTGTGGCCGTCGTTTTAGAAAGATATTTCAATAAGAAAAAAGAACTTGAAAAACTTGAAACAGAAAGAGATGCAGTAGCAGAACGTGTTGCTAAAAAAATAAAATTTAATTAATAAAACAAAAGGCAGTCAATTGGCTGTCTTTTTTGCTGTAAAAAAAATATTTAAAAAATTTCAATAAATTGTGTTAAAAATGCTTTACAATTTAAATAATATGATGTATAATATTATCAATAAAACACAAAAGGAGAAATAAAATGATATTTGAAAAAGAGGTAGTAGTAGGGTCGGTTTTTAAAAGAATTGACAAAAACGGAAAAGAATGGATAGCAATAGTAAAAAATAGAACTGATTATTATGTGGATGTAGAAAAACATCGACCATATCCAGTTAAAATAGCGACGGATGATTTTGGCGGATATAGAGAAGAATTTGTAACAAGTATGGAAAGGTCGGCTATCCATCAAGAAGTCACAGAAGTAGGAACAGGCGAGTTTATAACTAATGTATTTGGCAAATATGAAAAGAAGAAAAAAGTATACGGAAAAATATTTATCAACTTAACAGATGAATATAGCAGGAACAAATATGCAAAAAGTTATGATAAAAGATATTACCTAATATAATTATAATAGTTGGATTATATTAATAAGATATAAAGGAGTAAAGAAATGAAAGATATAAGAACAATAGAAGATGTAAAAGTAGGAGATAGATTTAAAGGATTAATAAACAATGTAGAATGTGTAATAGATAAAATATATAAAGAAAAAGGACATTGGTATTTATTGATTACAGCAAATAATGTAAAAGTAGAAAAATCGTTTGATTATTTTAAGAGATTACAATTAGAGAGGGTATAATGGAATATATAAAATAATTTAAAATAATGTTATAAAATGCTTTACATTATAAATAATATATGTTATAATATAATTAATAAATAAAAAAGGAGAATTAAAAATGAAACTAAAAGAGGTACTACAAAAAATAAACAGAGACGTATTGGAAGAAGTAATATTCAATTACTTAATGTCAGATTTTATAAATCTTGACGATGAAGCGTGTATCGATGTAGTAAAAAATTACTATAACGATTTCGAGAGTGAGATACACAAGATAAGAATGTTGTTAGGGGATATACATTTAGCAGCAGATTTTTTCGTTCAACGTTATAAAGAAAGGGAGATTAGAAAAGGTTGGGCTAATGGCAGCATTAGAATGTAACTAAATAAATTAAGGAGATAAGAAAATGAAAAAAACAACATATTACAATTTGCAAAAAGCAATGTCTGATTTTATAAATTTTGACAAAACAACGAGTGCAGATAATAACGTAGAGCGATACTATTTTGAGTTTCATAATCACATAAACAAAATAAGAAAGTTATTGGTTGATATAAATTTTGACAAAACAATGGAGTTAACAACAGATAATATTGTTAAACTTTGCGAAAAAGCAAGTAATGCAAATTTATTAAATAAAACAATAATATAAAAAAGGGGAAATAATGATAAAAGACAATAATTATTACCAAATAAGTGGCTGGATGCTTAACAATTTAGGGCTAAAAGGAGTTGCCTTGAGCGTGTATGCTATTATTTATGGCTTTACGCAAGACGGCGAGACTGAGTTTTCTGGTAGCAGACAATATTTAGCAGATTTTACAGGAACAACACGCCCGACAATAGACAAAGCGTTAAAAGAATTGATTGAAAAAGGGTACATTTTAAAAGAAACTGCAACCTTAAATAATGTTAGATTTAACAAATATAAAGTAGTTTTGTCAATTTTACAGGGTGTAAAGAAACTTGATAGGGGGTGTAAAGAAACTTTACAGGGGTGTAAAGAAACTTTACATAATAATAATAGTAATAATAATAGTAATAATAATAGTAATAATAATAGTATTATATATATAGTCGACTATTTAAACGAAAAAGCCAAAACAAATTATAAGACAACAACTGAAAAGACTAAACGGTTAATAAATGCAAGACTAAATGAAAAGTTTACAGTTGAAGACTTTAAGACTGTAATTGACAATAAGGTTGCTGAGTGGAAAGGTACAGACTTTGAAAAATACCTAAGACCAGAAACATTGTTTGGTACAAAGTTTGAAAGTTATTTAAATGCAAAAGCAATAAACAAGCCAAAAACTGTTGCAAATATTAAGCGACCAGAAATGAGGGAGTATTCTAAAGAACAGCTAGACTCTTTGTTCACTTCTATAAAGGAGGGAAACATTTAATGAAAAAGTATAAAAACTTTAAAATATTGCATAAAAGTGCTTTACAATAGCATTAATTTATGTTATAATTAATTATAGATAAAAGGAGGGAAAGTATGAGCCTTAAGAAATTATTTTACGCACGACAATTAATGAAAATGAGCGTGCAAGATATGGCAGAGCATATAAATGCAATTAGAGTGAAAGACGAAAGCTATGCCGATAGGTTGGTGGAGTTAATCATAATTTTAACTGCATTAAAACAAATAGAACCGAAAATTTAACGGAAGATTAGAAAAATTCATATTATTGAAAAAATAAAAGGGGGAGAATAATTGATATGAAATTTAGAAGATTAAATAAAAACGAAATTGATGTTAG
>CAZHHH010000203.1:0-3934 GCA_964532085.1 uncultured Marinilabiliaceae bacterium | reverse complement strand
TTGTATGTACTAACCGAACTTTCAATTGTTCTCATAGATGTTGTACCTACAGCACACACTCTTTTTCTATTATCTATTCCAGTGTTTATTATTTCTGTTGCTTCAGGAGTAATATTAATTTGCTCAGAATCAACTTTGTGTTTTGTTAAATCTTCTACATCAACATCTCTAAAGTTACCTAATCCAATATGTAGCGTTACGTAAGCAAAGTGAGCACCTTTTATTTCAAGCCTTTTAAGTAGTTCGCGACTAAAGTGCATACCAGCTGTTGGTGCAGCAACCGAACCTTCATTTTTAGCAAAGATAGTTTGATATCTTTCAGCATCATCTTCGTTTGGTTTACGCTTAATATATGATGGAAGAGGAGTGGTTCCTAATGCATTAAGTTCTTCTTTAAACTTGTCATATGGGCCATCATGTAAGAATCTTATAGTTCTACCTCTAGAAGTTGTATTATCAATAACTTCAGCAACCATGCTTTCGTCATCACCAAAATACAATTTGTTTCCAATTCTAATTTTTCTTGCAGGATCAACTAAAACATCCCAAAGCAATTGCTCTTGATTTAATTCACGTAGTAGAAAAACCTCGATTGCTGCTTCTGTTTTTTCTTTATTACCATGTAGTCGAGCAGGAAAAACTTTGGTATCATTAAATACAAAAACATCCTCTTCGTCAAAGTAGTCAATTAAATCTTTAAAAAGCTTATGCTCTATTTTACCAGTGTCTTTATGAATAACCATCAACCTTGAATCATCACGATATGTAGTAGGTTCTTGTGCAATTAACTCCTCTGGTAATTTGTATTTGAATCTTGATAACTTCATAGTAAATTTTTATAAATTGTTTTTCTAATATTGTTTACACTTTTAATTTTTCCAAATGATTTTGAAACTCCTCTATTGTTGTTGCTTCACTTATGTTAATATTCGCATTAGCAGTTCGTCTTAATCCACTTAAGTGAGCACCACTATTTAGGGCTTTTCCTATGTCATTTGCTAGCGATCGGATATATGTTCCTTTACTACATATAACTCTTATAGTCGCTGTTTTATTTTCATAGCTAACTAACTCTATCTCTTTAATATCTATTTTCCTTTCTGGAATTTCAACATCTTGTTCGCCACCTCTTGCATAATTATACCCTCTTTTTCCATCAATTCTTATTGCTGAAAAAATAGGTGGTCGTTGCATCTGTTCACCTTCAAAAAGCTTCAGTTTTTCAATAATCAACTCTTTATTGATATGATTAGTTTCAAACTCTTCATTTATCTTTGTCTCTAGGTCGTATGAAGGAGTTGTTCCACCAAAGGTAACTTCAGCGACATACTCCTTTTCGCCATTCATAAGTTCATCAATACGCTTTGTTGCTTTGCCTATACAAATGATTAAAAGCCCCGTAGCAAGTGGATCAAGCGTACCTGCATGACCGACTTTAATTTTTCTTATACCTAGGTTTGCCCTAAGCATAACTCTAATTTTACTAACCACATTAAATGATGTCCATGTAAGCGGTTTGTCAATTAGTAATATGCGCCCTTCTTTATATTCCTCAACATTCTTGGCATCAAATGCAGAGAGTTGTTTTACCAAATTAATCATTCAATGATCTATCAAATTAAGCCAGCGGTGATTGCAACTACAGCAATAATCAGACAGTAGATTGCAAATCCGATAAGCTTACCTCTTTTAACTAAATTTATCATCCATTTACAAGCTATAAGTCCTGAGACAAAAGCTGCAAGGAAGCCAATTAATAATGGAAAAGCTCCAACGTCTGCAATAGATGTTTGCAATGAGTCTTCAAACTTTATTATGTCTAGCAATGCTTTACCTAATATTGGCGGTATTACCATTAAGAAAGAGAACTTTGCGATATTTTCTTTCTTTGTTCCAAGTAATAAACCAGTAGCAATTGTTGCGCCTGAACGTGATATCCCTGGTAAAACAGCAATAGTTTGTGCAAAACCAATTATCAGTGCTTCTTTAAAATTTATCTCTTTTTCACCAGGTTTATAATAGTAAGCCAATGCCAATAATCCAGATGTAATCAGTAACATTAAGCCTACAAAAAGGATAATATTTAGTAATTTGAAAATATCATCAACATACTCTTTAAAAAATAGGCCTACTATTGCTATTGGAATTAGTGAGAAAGCAATTTTTGAAACATATTGTGTCTCTTCATTCCATTGAAATTTGAATAATCCACTTAATAGTTGAGCAATGTCTTTTCTGAAAACAACTAGTGTACTAAGTACTGTTGCGACGTGAACCATTACTGTAAAAAAGAGATTATCTTCTAGTTCAACTCCTAATATATATTTACCTAGCTCTAAATGTCCACTGCTACTAACAGGTAAAAACTCGGTTAACCCTTGAATAAGACCAAGGATTAAAGATTCTATCCAACTCATTATTAAATTTTAATTTGAAAATAATATTACTCTTTGTCTACTTTAGGCTTTTTCATAATTGCATATATTGCAAATATAAATCCAAATAGGACGACCATTGGTGCTAATGTAATTCTTCTGAATCCATAAACTGCCTCATTAAAAACCTGTGGGTCATCACTTTTACCGCCTATCATCAAGATGAATCCGATAATTACGATGGCAAAAGATATAGCTAATAGAATATAATTCTCTTTATCAAGAGCCATTTCAAATTTTTTCTCTGTTTGTAAGTTTTTTCCCTTATTGGACATTTTGTTTATTATTTATTTTAAAATTAATAATATAATTCATCAGTTTTTAGACGTAGATACTTGTTTACTGCAAAAAATGTTGACATTAATGTTAAAACCAAACCTATTAGTATAACAAACGCAAACAAAATACTTATTATATATACATTGGAAAATCCTATTACTCCATTTAACTCATTACTTAATCCATAAATTACTGCTGAGAGCAATACTATGGCTATTGTTGCGCCACCAAGTCCGTGAACAAGACTTCTTAATAAGAATGGTTTTCTTATAAAGCCTCGTGTTGCACCAACTAATTGCATTGTTCTTATTAAAAATCTTTTAGAATAGACAGACAATCTTATGGTGTTATTAATTAAAGCAATAGCTATAACTAGTAATAGTAAACTAAACATTCCTAATATTAAAGATATTTTTCTAACATTATCATTAATTGCTTCCAATAAGTTTTTTTGATAATAGACCTCTTTAACTTCTGGGAAACTCATAACTTGTTTTTCTATAAGTGCCATGCTGTCTGGATTTGCCCATTCTGCAGAAAGTTTAACCTCAATGGAAGCAAGAAGAGGATTATATCCTAGAAAATCTACAAATTCTTCTCCCAACTCCTCTTTAAGTATTTCTGCCGCTTGATCCTTATTGATATATTCAGCAATTCGTACATATGGCGCAGCATTAAGAATTTTCTGCAACCTCATTATTTCCGCTTCTCGAGAATCGTCATTTATTAATACTGTAAACCCTAAATTCTCTTTTACAAAAACAGAAAGTCGATTGGCATTGAGTAGTAGAAATCCTATAATTCCCAATAAAAAAAGTACTAGTGAAATACTTATAATAGTTGTAGCGTAAGAGCTTCTTAGTTTTCTTTTGGCTGCGTTATTACTCATTTTTATTGGTTATTCTATTTATAATTTGGAAACAGTATAGGTAAAATATAATAAATCGGATACAAATATAATTCAAAAGTTGTTCATTTCCTTGTCAAAAAAGGTTAAACTTTTGCTTTTTGTTAATAGTGGTATGATTTATTTCTTTTTTTATTAGATATTTTTTTATGTTTGCAGCGTTGGTGTAAAAATTTAGATTTTTTATCAATCTGTTATTTGGAAATATGATAAAATGATTTATCTTTGCACCGCATTTGAAAATAAATCAAATAACTTGGTCCCTTCGTCTAGGGGTTAGGACGCCAGATTTTCATTCTGGAAACAGGGGTTC
>CAZHHH010000202.1:0-3936 GCA_964532085.1 uncultured Marinilabiliaceae bacterium | reverse complement strand
CTGGTGTTACTGTTACCGTTAGTTTTGGTGCTATATAAAACGGTCTAAAGTGAATCAATCCTGTTGTACCTGCGTTCCCATTTGGTGATAATGTTTTTACCTCAAGATAATACAATTGACTATTCTCTAGCCCAGCAATTTCTTGTGTTAATGATTGACTACCATCTGCAAATTGTTCAGGAAATGACCTTAGCAAATCTTTATTTTCGTTATATAATAAATACCTATAAGACTGTAGTTGTTCACCTTCTGATTGTGAGTATGTAGTTTCAAATATTACAGTTTGATTGTAGACCCTATTTTGATTATTGTAGTCTATTGTGGTGATGTGCAAGTAGGGTTCACTATAGCACCAAAATAGCAATGTTACACTAAAGTTTGACCAGTTATTATTTATATCTCTAGTTCTAATTTTTGCACGATAGTTTGTACCATTTTGCAATATATATGCTGGCAATGTATGTCTAAAATTAAACGTTTCTTGTGTTTGATTATAAACTTCAACATTATCACTTACACGTTCTATTACTAAATTATTGCCTACAACCTGATTGCCACCTATTACATTAAACATGAATGTATATTCTTTATTGGCGTTGAATGTTTTTATATCGTTTAATATTGGTGTTGTTAGCATTTAATCACCTACCTTTATAATGAAGTATCTATCCAGTTAGCGGCATTGTCGCTCGGTGGAGTAGTACCTACATGCACTTTAGGTTCATATTTTGCATCTGATTCTGTTTCGGTGTAATATCTCTCATCAAAATTTACATCTTTGGTTAATTGCGATAATTTACTTGGCAAGTCAGTTTTATCAGCTTTAGTCAATAGTTTTTTATCTACTTCCTCATTGGTGGCAATGATTTCTTCTCCTGTAGATTTAAGTATCGTACTATTTTCTTTTAATTTAGCCAATTGCATCACCACCAAATTTTTCTTTTAATTTATAATATAAATTTAAATATGCAATTTCAGCCTTTTCCCATTCTTCATCAGCCACCCATATTACTATATTGTCAACTACATCTTTTATCATATTGTAATAATAATCCTTATCTTCACTTTGCTCTATTCCTCTAATTATTATAGGAGATATTTGAGCATATTCCTTTAATACATCTTGATATTTATATCCACTATGACTTCTTAATTCTCTCATAGCTGTTAATTCTATCCCATCATCTGCTTTATTGAAATAACCAACCATAGCTGTTGTGAGGTAACAACCACCCTCCACACCTACAGTCACATCATAATATTGTTTGTATAGTATTTCCCCTGTTGCACTACCTCTTCTTAATATAAACTCACCCTTAACCCCCATTTTTTGTATAGGAACAGGATAACCTATAATTATCCTATAATTATGATAAGAATTATCATATTCAAATAATCTATTCTCTACCATACTCCCATCGTTGTTATAAGAAATAAAAGCATGGTATGCATTAGCTGATGTTTCCGTATCGTATTGTATAGCAAGCATAGGAAACAGACTATCTATAGGAGGTTCATAATCATAAAATTCATGCCAACCATCATAGTACAGAGGGAATAAATCACTAGGAATATCTGCAATATCAGAACTACTTGCTCCGTCAATACCAGTTATATTCCCCATTGCAATCTTGCCTTCCAATATTTCACCAAAATCAAGTATGTTTCCAAAGCTACAATCCTCTATTAATTCTGAAACCATTGTCATATTCCCAAAAGGTCTTATCCCAAAACTATCAATATCCTCTGTATAGTTTACCCCTAAATCATAAGGGGCAGGTGTCCATTCTTGAATATATCCACTATCAAGTTGCTGTATTGATATATTATATTTATCCAAAATACTTGGGTCTGCATTTGGTGGGTAATATGATACATAAACTGGTACATCATTTCTAGCATTGACTTGACTATTCACTGGATTCCCATTATTTATAATATGTGAATAAGTCCCTCCATTAGCACTTGCATTGTTCGGGTTAGGATGTCCTGATGTAAGAGTTATCCAAAAGTCACTTGTAGCTGTTTCTCCCTCTTTTAACCATGACCTTACTGCATACCTTTTGTTAGACTCTAAATTAGTCAAGTGATACCTGTAAACTAGTACATCATCATAGTTATTTATATCTCTATAAAATTCTCCACTAAACAGATTTCTCTTTCCTACTAATTCTATTGGAAACTCTATTATTTCAGGTGTCAATAATACACCATGTGGGTATATCTTTTGATTAAACTTTTTTATAAAATCAGGATAGTCTAAACCTAACTCTTCGGGGGATGGCGTGTAAGATGTTGCTTTGGTTCCTTCCTCCACTTTTAATAATATATCATTAAAATGACCTTGATTAGATAGGTAAACCACTAAATACTCGTCATTCTCCCCACTTGTAACTGGGTCTTATGCGCCGTTATTGCATGCTGTTGATCACCTGCGTTACAACTGTTTTCAGGTTGCTCAGCTCTGGCACCTGCTCTAACGCATAGGTTCCAGTCAACACTAGACTGACCCAAACCTTCACTAGCCCGCTGTTTTCATCAAACATGTCTACATACCCCCTGCGATTAGTATCGTTAGTTCGGCAATAGCCTGCTTCAGAGACTCAATCTCCTCGTCCTTGTTTATAGGTCGTAGTGTCTCGTCTGGTGTAGCTGTTGTTCCATCCCACCTATACCACCCCCCATTAATACCAATAGGAAGGGGGAATGGCAGTTCCACAGGGGTATAACCCTCATGCGCGAAGTCGATAACGTCTCTGATGATGTCCCCATCCAGCAGAATGTAGAATGTCTTTGTCTTTGTCATAATTTAACTCCTCCATATCCTTATTATAGTTTTTGTTTCTCCAAAAACCCCTGCTTCTTTAGCGTAGCCAAGTGCCGCAGCATCTGATAGTGCTAAAATGCTGTTTCCTGTGGGTATAGCTGTTTGTAGCATTTTGTAAATGATGATATAAGGAGAAACATCATGAGCTACTGCCATATAGTTGCTATCTGGAGAAAATGATACCCCTCGGCCAGTGTAAGCAGGTAGATTACTTGGATTAGGTAGTTTAGTAAATGTATCACCATCTCTTTTATAAATAGTGATAAAAGGAGAATTATAATGAGCTACGGCCACATAATTATTGTCTTGCGAGAATGATACTCCATATCCACTACTAGCAGGTAGTTCACTTGGATTAGGTAGCTTAGTAAATGTATCACCATCTCTTTTATAAATAGTGATAAAAGGAGAAGTAGTATGAGCTACTGCCATATAGTTACCATCTGGAGAAAATGATACTCCGTTTCCAGTACCAGCAGGTAGTTCGCTAGGATTAGGTAGCTTAGTAAATGTATCACCATCTCTTTTATAAATAGTGATAAAAGGAGAAGTAGTATGAGCTACTGCCATATAGTTGCTATCTGGAGAAAATGATACCCCTCGGCCAGTGTAAGCAGGTAGATTACTTGGATTAGGTAGTTTAGTAAATGTATCACCATTTCTTTTGTAAATGGTGACATAAGGAGAATTATAATGAGCTACGGCCATATAGTTGTTATCTGGAGAGAAGGATACTCCATATCCACTACTAGCAGGTAGTTCACTTGGATTAGGTAGCTTAGTAAATGTATCACCATCTCTTTTATAAATAGTGATAAAAGGAGAAGTAGTATGAGCTACTGCCATATAGTTGCTATCTGGAGAAAATGATACCCCTCGGCCAGTGTAAGCAGGTAGATTACTTGGATTAGGTAGTTTAGTAAATGTATCACCATCTCTTTTATAAATAGTGATAAAAGGAGAAGTAGTATGAGCTACTGCCATATAGTTGCTATCTGGAGAAAATGATACCCCTCGGCCAGTGTAAGCAGGTAGATTACTTGGATTAGGTAGTTTAGTAAATGTATCACCATCTCTTTTATAAATAGTGATAAAAGGAGAAGTAGTAT
>CAZHHH010000201.1:0-3968 GCA_964532085.1 uncultured Marinilabiliaceae bacterium | reverse complement strand
TTTGGTGCAGGTGCCGATAGAATTACAAAGTTAAGACACTCAATTGGTTTAAAATCAACATTGGCTACAACAGCGCTTGTTTTAAATGAGAATGATGAGTCTTTAGATTTTGTTAAAGCTCTATGGAATGCGAAGTTAGAGCCTTATGAAGATGGCTATTTTGACCCTTATTATGATGGACTTTTATATCTATTTAGTCTTATGATGTTAAATGATCAATATAAGCATATAGAACCAGTTTTATAATTTTCATTTCCGTAAATGTGCGTAAGTTATAAAAATGTTTATATACTTACGCACTTGTTTTTTATCCAATTCCTATTGATTCATAAAGGTTTACAATGTGTGCAGATTTGTTTAATGTGTAGATATGAATTCCTGCCACGTCATTATCTAGCAAATCTCTAACTTGCTCTGCAGCCCAATGTATTCCAGCTTTTTCAACATATTCATCACTGGTAGCTCTATTTAGGGTTTTCAGAAGTTTTGCAGTAAAATTAGTGCCTGCGGATAATTCTGCCATTCTGTCCAGTGATTTTAAAGATGTTATAGGCATAATTCCTGCAACAATTGGGATGTTTATTCCTGCAATTTCACATCGTTCACAAAAATCATAAAAGACATTATTATCAAAAAAGAGTTGAGTACAAATGTAGTCAGCACCTTCGTCAACTTTCATTTTGAGATAATCCATCTCTTTAAGTCTATTTCTAGTGTCAGGGTGTCCTTCAGGGAAACCTGCAACACCAATACCCATTTGAGGAAAATTCTTTTTAATAAATGCAACAAGTTCTGAGGCATAGTTGAAACCCCCTTCAACCATTTTAAACTCAGTTTGACCAGCTGGTGGGTCACCTCGTAGAGCCATAATGTTATTTATACCATTATCTTCATATTTTTTTAAGATATCATAAATTTCATCTTGAGTACTTCCAACACAAGTGAGATGCGAAACAACAGGTATATTTGATTCTGATTGCATTTTAACAACTAAATCGTGTGTTAAGTCACGTGTCGAACCACCAGCACCATAGGTGACGCTTACATAAGATGGTTTATATTTTTTAAGTTCCTCAAAAGCTGCAAAAAGAGCTTTAGCTGAACGCTCGGATTTGGGAGGGAAAAATTCAAAACTTAATATATTTTTCTTACTCTTAAAAATTTCTGAAATGTGCATTTTAAACTATAATCATTTAATAAATACGGTAAAATACAATATTAACAAGATATTATATAATAAGATTGTTTTTTTGAAAGAAAATTATTGAAGTATACAAAATACTCTCATTCGGGACGATATTTTTTTTGAAAACTATTTTTAGCTATAATATTTAAAACACTATGTGTTTTATCTAACTATGGATTATAAAAGTAAGCAACTTGTATACCTAAATATAAAAAAACAAAAATATACTCTAATTATTAAGTTTTGTCCACCTCTTTCAAGTTTATATCAGATAGTTTTATCGTACTAATTGCCACTAACGTTAATTAGTCTTCAATTATCTATTTATAAACAAATTTTTTAATTATGAAAAATATTTTACTGTTGTTAAGTGTTTTCTTAACATTTACATTTGCAATTAATAGCCAAGAAATTCCTTTAGTATTTTCTGTGGAAAACAGTGGTGATGCTTGTCCTATTATTCCTAAAAAAACTTTGGAAGAGTTACCGTCTGTATTAACATTGCCTAGTCCGTTTGAGTGGGCAGATGGTAGTGGAGATATTGACTCTTATGATGATTGGGCTTGCAGACGTAATGAGATAAAAGCCGAAATTGAGTATTATGAAATTGGTATTCGTCCTGATGTTCCAGAAGATATCACTTTTGATTTTGTTGCCAACTCAGAAGGCACAGGTGGAACATTGAGTGCAGTAATTGTTCATAATGAAGTGACAATGACAATAAGTTCACAAGTTAGCATCCCAGAAGGTGATGGTCCTTTTCCTGTAATGATTGGAATGGGCTATGGAGGTGGACTAGATGGTTTTATTGGTCTTACTTTTAGTACAAACCAAGTTGCAACTTATTCTATGAGTGGCAAGGATTTGAATTCTCCTTTTTATAAAATGTTTCCAGATTTGACAGAGGCAGGTGATTATCTTGCTTGGTCTTGGGGAGTTTCTCGTTTGATAGATGCTCTTCAAGCAAAAGCGACTGATATTAAGGCTGATATGGAGCGAGTTGGAGTTCAAGGTTGTTCTTATGCTGGAAAAATGGCTCTTTTCTCTGGTGCTTTTGATGAGCGTATTGCTTTAACTTTAGTACAAGAATCTGGTGGTGGCGGAATTAGCTCTTGGCGAGTTGGTGATGCTATTGGCTCATCAGTTGAGGGTATTTCAAACACAAACTACTCTTGGTTTAGTCCAGCATTGAAAAATGTGTTTGGAAATGATGTTGACAAACTGCCTTATGACCATCACGAACTTATTGCTATGATTGCACCACGTGCCGTATTTATCTATGGTAACCCAACACAAGTTTGGCTTGGTGAAGAATCAGGATATGTTGCCACACAAGCTGCAGCACAAGTTTGGGAGAAATTCGGTATTTCAGACCGTTTTGGTTTCAATTTTAATACTACTCAAAGTCACTGTAATGCTTCGCCAAGTCAAGTTGAAAGTGCAAACAAGTTTATAAATCGTTTCCTAAAAGGTGATGAGTCTGTTAGTACTGAAAATGTAAGAGATGCAGGTGTTTTAAGTGATGTAAATTATAAGTTTTGGATTAGCGATTGGAGTTTAGACGGTGAAGAGGGTGGTGTGCCTAATGAGGAGTTCTGGTTTGAGTTTGAGTCAAAAACTTGTTCAAAAATAGGTTCGCAGTGGGAAGTTATTGCGGATGAAACTGTATCTAATGGTGAGTTTGTAAAACCAGCTACTGGAAGTGGAGTTGCTGATGCTTCAGAAATTGCTGATGCAGAGATAATTCAGATTCCTTTCTTATTAGATAATAATGGGAAACTATTTGTCCATCTTAGATTAAATACACCTGAAAGTGAGAATGCTTCTATATGGGTAGCTGTTGACGACGGTGATTTTGTAGCTGTAAATGATTTGTCTACAAATGGTACTTGGGCTTGGCTTCCAGTTGTTGAGAATAAGACTGTTTTTAAAGGTTCTCACTTCTTAAAAGTTGCTATTTTAGATGAGAATATAATGTTAGATAAGGTCTATATTACAAATCAAGCAACCAATATACCAGAAGGGTTAGGCGGTGATGAAATATCGTGTGAAGTTAGCTATGGATCTATATTTGATTTTGAATCAGGAAATTTAGATGGTTGGTCATCAAAAAATGGGCAAATGCCAACTATTACTCAAGAGGAGGTATATGGTGGCGAATATGCTTTAAAAGCTGTTCACAGTTCTGGTACAGACCCTTGGAATTTACAATTTGTTACACCTCTGTTTGATTTAACTCCTGGTCATAATTATGAAGTAACCTTTATGATAAAATCTGTTGGTGGTGCAGGAAGAGGACGAATCTCTATGGAGGGAACAGGAACTTTAGGTGGACAATATTGGGCAGATTTCAACGTACCTGAAGGAGAATGGACAAAAGTAACATACTCAGATTTAAATGCAGGTACAGCCGAGGCTGATTTGGTATTCAATTTAGGTTATGTTGCTAATAGAACATATTATATTGATGATATAAAAATTGCAAATATATCTGAGCAAGGACCAGTAAGTATAAAGGAAAACAGTGCTGATGATAATTTGATTGTAACTTCATCAAATGGTGTTATTGGAGTTTATGCACCACAAAATTCTACTGTAAAAGTTTATAATTTAAATGGTGTTTTAGTTGCTCAGTCTAATAATTCAGAAGTCTCTTTCGCACTAAAATCAGGATTTTATATTGTGAAAGTAGAGAATGAAGGAAGAGTTTTGACAAAGAAAGTTGTTGTTAAATGATTGAATAGTTTTTGTTTGTAGTGAAAATCTGATGAGGTATTAATCT
>CAZHHH010000200.1:0-3969 GCA_964532085.1 uncultured Marinilabiliaceae bacterium | reverse complement strand
TCATTGTCCATTGCTCATTGTTCATTGTAGATTGAATTTCATCTTTTCCTCGAATTAATATTCTGCACACCAATCAATCGGTGATTTCTTTCATTCATAGGTTTATAATAGACTAATATTAGAAAGTCATTTTCTGTTTCTTGATAACAATTTTCATAATAGCAAACATCGCCACTATCGCTATATCCATCTTTTACTAAGTATTGATAGTTATAATATCCTTGTTTTAATAGGAGCGTTTTTTCATATCCATTTATATCAGGATTGTAGTCCATCTCTGCAGCTTCATTAAGTTGCCAGTTTGTTAAAGCACCATTTATATAGACTTTTTGTAGCAAATTTGGCGATTCTTCTCGTAAATAAAAGTGCACAAAAGCATAATCGGCTTGCGTATGATAGTCGTCATATTCTCTAACTTCAATTTTATATCTGCCGTTTATATCTGGAAAATAGTGATAACTTTCATCTTTTCTCGAAAAATCAGGATATAGGGTAAAATGATAAAACGGGTCGACAAACTCAATGCTATGCACCCTATCGGTTACAAATCTAAAAGTTCTCAAATCGGCATATCTAAATTCGTTTCCAGCCTCCATTAAAGTTTCCCTGTTATAATTGAAGTTTAGCTTCTCGTGCTGAACATAAAGTGGCTTAAGTCCGCTAATCATATTGTCAGTCCTACCATTTTGAATAATTGTAGCTTCAACTTCTTGAGTTGCATCTTGAATATTAACACCTTGATGCAGAACTTCAAAGCCAACTTCTTGGTATGCACCACGTCTTGATGATTGAGCTGCAAATTTTATTGTCGGACTGATAGTTACTAATTGTTCGGCAACCATAAATCTTTTAATTATCAATGGATTTTCTTTGTCACTATCTTCATATACTGAAATTATATAGTTCCCTGATTTTGTAACTTGTAAGTCATTGTTGGGAAAGTTTAAAGTGTAATGAACATAATCAAAAGTGGTATTAAAAGAATATTCATACTCTAAAATAGGCTGTTCTGGAACACCACGGAGATATTCTGTTGTCATTAATGATGCTTTTTCCCAATTTGCATCACATAAAGTTATTATATAATAGTAATTATTGACTTCTCCACCCAGTTCGTCAAATTTTAATTGTAACTGTTGGCTAGAATTAAGTGTAATAAGTGGATATGAAAGTTCCCATCCAATTCTATTTAAAAGTACAGTTTTTAGTCGCGGATTTATAAATTCTTCGATTTCAGCCTTTAAAAATGGGGTATTTAAAACATAAAAGATGTTAAAAAACAAAAAAATAAAAAGCAGTTTCTTTTTTTTATTTAAAGAAAAATTTCTGTAATGTTTCATATTTAGTGATTTATATGATTTCGGACTTAAAAGTATATTTTTTTTATTCTCATAATGAGTGAGTTTATATGTCGCAATATATGGAAAAGTTATATTTTTATTTAAATTTGTACGTAAACTTATAATTAATACCATTCAAAAATATGTCTGAGGTAATAAAAATAAAAAAGGGATTGAATATTCCTCTTGTGGGTGCGGCCGAAAAAGTTTTTGGTCAAGTAGATTTACCCGTTTTATTTGCAGTAAAGCCTACTGACTTTCATGGATTAATACCTAAATTGGTTGCGAAGCCAGGTGATAAGGTTCAGATTGGTTCGGTTTTGTTTTTTGACAAAAGCCGTCCTGAGTTGAAATTTGTGTCACCCGTTAGCGGTACAGTTAAAGATGTAGTTCGCGGTGCTCGTAGAGTAATCCAAGAGGTTGTAGTAGAAAACGACGGCAAAGATGATTATGTGGATTTTAAATCAGCAAATGTTGATTCTCGATCTCGTGAAGAGATTATTGAGAAGCTTTTAGAATCTGGAGCATGGCCATATTTGCGTCAGCGACCGTATAATGTATTGGCTAATCCAGAGCTAACACCAAAAGCAATCTTTATTTCTGGTTTTGAAACATCGCCTTTAGCAATTGATATTGAATTTGCTATCAATGAAGAAGAGGCTAGTTTTAAGACAGGAATTGAAGTTGTTAAAAAATTATCATCAAATGTGCATCTTAGCACAGAAAGTGGTTCAGCTTCAAAGGTGTTCCAAGGTCTCAAGGGAGTTAAAGTACATAAAGTAACAGGCAAGCATCCTGCAGGTAATGTTGGTGTTCAAATTCATAACATTGATCCAATTGGGAAAGGAGATGTTGTTTGGACAATTTCACCACAAGATGTGATAGCTATTGGAAGACTCTTTGAAACAGGTAAGCACGACTTTACGCGTGTTATAGCTGTTGCAGGGTCAGAAGTTGTAAAGCCTGTCTATTATAAAGGGCGCGTAGGCTCTTCAGTTGTAAATTATCTAAAGGATAATGTAAAAGAAGGCACACTACGAATCATTAGCGGAGATGTGTTATCAGGTTCTCAAATTGCCAATGATGGATATTTAGGTTTTTATGATAATCTTGTATCTGTTATACCAGAAGGTGATGAATACGAGTTTTTAGGTTGGGCACTGCCAGGATTTAAAAAATTCAGCCATTCGAGAACATTTTTCAGTTGGCTAACACGTGGAAAAAAATATGAACTTAATGCAAATATGCACGGTGGAGAAAGAGCAATAGTTTTTTCTGGAGAATATGACAAAGTATTACCGATGGATATTTTATTTGAGTTTCTTCTAAAAGCTACAATGGCAGATGATGTAGAAAAAATGGAGCAGTTGGGAATCTATGAGATTGTAGAAGAAGATATTGCTCTTTGTGAGTATGTGGACACATCTAAAATAGAAATTCAATCAATCCTCCGTAAAGGAATGGAGTTGATGATAAAAGAGATGGGTTAATACTACTAAGCTCTATTAGCTTTTTAGCAATAAATTAAATATCAATAAATTAAATTTTGATGAAGGCTTTAAGAAAATTTCTCGATAATATAAAACCTCACGTTGAAAAAGGTGGGCGTTTTGAAAAATTACATTCGACTTTCGACGCTTTTGAAACTTTCTTGTTTGTGCCTAATCGTACAAATAAGAATGGAGTTCATGTTCGTGATTATGTCGATTTAAAAAGAACGATGTCTATTGTTGTGTTGGCAATGATTCCAGCTCTTCTTTTTGGAATATGGAATACAGGTTATCAGCACTTTTTAGCATTGGGTGAAACAGCATCAATAGTTGATGCATTTATGCACGGATTGTGGAGAGTTTTACCAATAATTATAGTATCGTATGGTACTGGTTTAGGAATTGAATTTATCACTGCACAGATTCGCAAACATGAGGTTAATGAAGGATTCCTAGTTTCAGGAATGTTAATTCCTCTAATTTTACCAGTTGATGTGCCACTTTGGATGGTTGTAATAGCAACAGCTTTTGCAGTAATCCTTGGAAAAGAGATTTTTGGTGGTACAGGTATGAATATTTGGAATCCAGCGCTTTTAGCAAGAGCTTTTCTGTTCTTTGCTTATCCAGCATATATGTCTGGTGATGTTGTGTGGGTTTCTGGACTTGGTGAAATGGCAGAAAGCGTAGCTGATGGATTCTCTGGTGCTACACCACTAGGTGCTGCCGTTGCAGGTGATGTTTCTAGCTATTCTATAATGGAAAGCTTTATTGGTACAATACCTGGAGCAATTGGAGAAACATCTACTTTAGCAATATTGATAGGTGCAGTTATTCTTTTATACACTGGTATAGCTAGCTGGAAGATTATGATTTCAGTATTTGTTGGTGGTTTCTTAATGGGAACAGTATTAAATATAGCAGGTGCAGAAAGTGCAAACGGACTTATGCACATAAGTGCATTACAACACTTAACTTTAGGTGGATTTGCATTTGGTGCGGTATTTATGGCTACAGACCCTGTTACAGGCTCACGTACTGAAGCTGGAAAGTGGATATATGGATTTTTAATTGGCGTTTTTGCAATATTAATTAGAGTAGTAAACCCAGCATATCCTGAGGGTATGATGTTGGCTATTTTA
>CAZHHH010000199.1:0-3973 GCA_964532085.1 uncultured Marinilabiliaceae bacterium | reverse complement strand
TGAAAAGAAAATATAAAATATATTGTAAATAATTTGGATTAACCATAGAATACGCGGAGAACACAAAGAATTTTCCCATCTATTCTCTGCGTACTCTGCGCCTTTGCGGTAAATATAAATCTGAAGAAACAATTCCCTCACCCACCTTTAAAAATCTCCTTCTCCAACATTTCAAAAATATCCCCAGCTTTTCCTTGTAAATGAATATCCGTAGTATCTCTTGTAAATAACGATTCATCTGGATTTACTTCGATAATAAACGCACCATTACGCTTTGCTTCAACTGGAATCATTGCAGCAGGCATAACTTCACCTGTGCTACCAACAATAATACATACATCAGCTTGTTTGGCGGCTTCAAGACTTTTTTCATAGGCAAATGGTGGAATTTGCTCACCAAAAAAGATGAAATCTGGCTTCATCAATCCATCACATTTTTTACAACTTAAAGGTAATTCGCTAAAATCAGCCTCATCAGCGGTAATATAATCATTACACGACATACAAACCAATTGTTGAGAATTACCGTGAAATTCATATACAGTTTTTGAGCCTGCCGCTTGATGTAAATTATCTATATTTTGAGTAACAATAGATTTTAATAAATTCTCATTTTCCATACGTGCCAATACTTTGTGAGCTCTGTTTGGATCTGCATTTCCAAAGAAATCGTAAAATATCTCTTTGATAACCTCCCACGAATCTTTGGGATTAGTTTTAAAATATGTCAAATCTAAAATTTTTGGATCATATTTTGACCAAAGACTATTTTCTCCCCTAAAAGGAGGTATTCCACTTTCAACAGAAATACCAGCTCCAGTATATGCGAATGTATATTTTGATTTAATAATTTTTTCAGCTGCCTCTTTTATTAGATTATCCATATCTCATTTTTATAATTAAAAAATTGGATAGCAATTGCTCACTATCCAATCAAATATAATAAAAACTTAAAGTTTTAACAACTATTTCAACTCTTGTTTTTCAATGCTTTTTTCACTGTTATTCCAATATCGGCAGGACTTTCAACAACATAAATACCCGCTTCGCGCATAACTTTCATCTTAGCTTCTGCAGTATCTTCTGCCCCACCAATAATTGCACCAGCGTGCCCCATTCTTCTTCCTGGAGGTGCAGTTTGTCCTGCAATAAATCCTACCACAGGTTTTGCACTATGTTCTTTAATCCAAAGAGCTGCCTCTGTCTCCATACTACCACCAATCTCACCAATTAAAACAATAGCATCAGTTTTAGGGTCATTCATTAACAGCTTTACAGCATCAAGTGTAGTGGTTCCAATTATAGGGTCACCGCCAATACCAATAGAGATAGATTGACCATATCCAAGTTTTGTTAACTGATCAACTGCCTCATAGGTCAAAGTTCCTGAACGACTGATAACTCCAACATTACCCTCTTTATGGATAAACGCAGGCATAATTCCCATTTTAGCCACCCCTGGAACCATTATTCCTGGGCAGTTAGGACCAATCAAACGAGATTTGCGCTTATCAACATAAGCTTTTACTTTTATCATATCATCAGTTGGAATACCCTCTGTAATACAGATAATCAATTCAATACCAGCGTCGGCAGCTTCCATAATCGAATCTGCAGCGAATCGTGGAGGAACAAAAATTATTGATGTATTAGCATTAGTTGCTTCAACAGCATCTTCCACAGTATGAAAAACTGGTAAATCTAAATGAGTTGTACCACCTTTACCTGGCGTTACGCCACCAACAACCTTAGTGCCATATTCAATCATTTGCTGAGCGTGAAAACTACCTTCCGACCCAGTAAATCCCTGTACTATGACACGAAAATCTTTATTTATTAAAACAGACATATAATAATACTCTAAAAAATGAAATAATTACATAATTAACGCTATCACTATCCAAAAGTTCATAATAGTTATCTAATTTAGCAAATATTATTAACTTTTTTTATTAAAATTTTAAATAATTGTTGAGTAGTATTGCAATATTACAGAAGAAAAAATAATAATTTTCAAGAAAATGATTTTAGATAATACAATATGTGCCATATCAACTGCGCCTGGAATGGGTGCAATTGCTGTTATAAGAGTTGCTGGTAAAGAGACTTTTAATATTTGCGAAAACATTTTTCAATTTGTAAAAAAAGATAGAAAGATAAAAGATCAAGAAGCAAACAGTGTTCATTTCGGTACTATTGTAGACGGTGATAAAATCATAGATGAAGTCCTGATTACAATTTTTAAAGCACCTCACTCCTACACTGGCGATGATATTGTCGAAATTGCTTGTCACGGAGCACCATATATTCAACAACAAATTCTTGAACTTTTACTTAAAAATGGTGCAGAACTTGCCAAACCAGGTGAGTTTACTCAACGTGCCTTTTTAAATGGTAAAATGGATTTGAGTCAAGCCGAAGCTGTTGCCGACCTTATCGCTAGCGAAAGCGAGGCTGCAAGAAAAGTAGCACTGCAACAGATGCGCGGCGGTTTTTCCAATGAACTTATGAAACTTCGTGAAAGGATGCTATGGTTCATCTCACTTATTGAACTAGAACTAGATTTTAGCGAAGAGGATGTTGAATTTGCAAACAGAGATGAATTAAATTCTCTTGTGGAGGAGTTAACAGAGCATCTCAGCCGATTAGTTAACTCTTTTTCATTGGGAAATGTAATTAAAAACGGACTTCCTGTTGCAATTGTTGGACACACAAATGCTGGAAAAAGCACTCTTTTAAATGCTCTTTTAAATGAAGAACGCGCAATTGTTTCTGATATTCACGGAACAACAAGAGATGCCATTGAAGATACAATAAACATCGGCGGAGTAACGTACAGATTCATTGATACAGCTGGAATTAGAACAACTGACGACACTATTGAAAACATTGGTATTCAGTTAACATATAATAAAATTTCTCAAGCGTCAATTGTTCTATTAATGGTGGATGTGAACGATACGCAAGATAAAATTGCAGAAGCCATTGATGATGTTCAAAGTAAGATAGATTTTGATACTCAAAAATTGATAGTTGTTGTTAATAAAATCGATTTATTAAATTCAGAAAGCAATTTTGATAGAGATAAATTCCCAAAACTAAATAACGAAAGTTCTATAATATCAATATCAGCAAAAGAGCGTGAAAACATTGATAAGTTGACAGAACTTTTAACAGATACTGTTAATTTATCATCACTTAATAATAATGAAGTTATCGTTACAAATGCTCGCCACCACGAGGCTTTAAAAAATGCGCTTGAGGGTGTAAATAGAGTCAAAGATGGTTTGGACAATAATATCTCAGGCGACTTTTTAGCACAAGATATACGAGAAGTTCTTCACCATTTAGGAAGTATAACCGGTCAAATTTCTACAGATGAGATATTGGGTAATATTTTCAAAAATTTCTGTATTGGGAAGTAATGCCAAATTGCAAATTTAGATAAATTATCATCTTATTAAAAAATATCAAGCTTATGGCATTGAAATAACAATATAAAACTTACACCCCCCCTATCATAAGCGATAGGGGAAACTAAAAATATAGGGTTATTAAATCAATTCTTCTCAGCTTTCTCTAGACACACTATTTTTTTAAGAAAAGATTATTCTCAAAACAAAAAAAAATTTCGCTTACCAAAAAATATCTTTAACTTTAATGTTTAAATACTATTATTATATTTGATAAAATATTTTGCAAATTATTATGAAAATAAATAAGCCTTTTATATTTATTAAAAAATTCATTAAAAAATACAAAACTTATTTAGAGTATAAAAATAAAGAAATTACTGAAGATGGTTACTTTTTTGACTTAATAATAAGTAATGGCGAAGCCTGTAGACCTGCATACTACCTAAAGCAACATTTTTTAAGAACAGAAGCTAATCCACTAGATTGGATGATGTCATACTCATTAGAAACTTCGCTTAACTTATATAAAACAGAATTTAGAGACTTTTTCAAAAACT
>CAZHHH010000198.1:0-3983 GCA_964532085.1 uncultured Marinilabiliaceae bacterium | reverse complement strand
ATCCTAAAGACGCATGAAAAGAAACCAGTTATTACTGGACTTTCTTCTCGTGCGTTTTTTTCATGTGGAGATTCTGTCATTTAAATTCCAACTGGTTTCGAGACCGGAAGGGATCAGAAATGGCAAAGAAGAATATTGATACAACAACTATGGGTGGAAGAATCCAGGCACTTAGATTACAGAAGGGATGGTCACAGGAAGAATTGGGATTCCGAATTGGGGTGAACAATAAGTCTGTAATATCTTTCTATGAGCATGATACAAGAGCAGTTAGTGTTTCTGTCCTACAGGTTTTGGCAAAGGAACTTGGAACATCCATTGATTATCTAGTAAATGGAATAGAGTCTGGAGAACAGGAGGAAGATCTGGATATTCTTATGGCTGTTCAGCTACTAAAAAGTCTTAAGACAGAGAAAGGGAGGAAGGCTGCGTTAGAGCACATTAAGCTTGTGGCGATGATGGAATAAAATTTTTAAAAATAATGCTTGCTTGGGAATAATTCCCAAGTTTATATTAAATTCAGGAGGTACTTATATGAGTGGAAAAAACTCTTCTGAAATACAAGATATTTTTGGCTTATGCCGTGATGATATAAAGCGATTAGAAAAAGATGGGGTCCTAAATCCGAAAAAGAGTGGACAAGGGAAAGCATCGTTGTTCAGTGAACGTGATTTGAATAACCTGCTTGATATTAAGATATACCTGTTAGCAGGATATAGAATCTCAGATATGAAGAATATCATTACAGCTACATATGATTCCGATTCAGGAATATCTGAACAGATACATATATATAAGAAAAGAATACAGATGCTGGAGTTTATTCAGACGATAAGGGCAGACATTAGAAAATTAGATACCTTGAGTCAAGGGCAATTGATGGATGTAAGTAGAGTACACGCAGAAAAAACTGCAATTCCAGCATTTGGTACCCAGGAGTTTAATGATTTTTCTTGGAATTTTATGAAGCTGATATTCATCATAGATTTTATGAGCCAAAAGGAAAGTTTTAAGCAGGATAGTGAAATTATTGTAAAACGTGCTTTGGCAGCGTACAGAATTGTTGTTGATATACTTTCCATGACTGGAACGGAGATTAGGCGGGAAGATCTGATAGAAGGTCTTAATGAACTTAGAAAAGAGCCTATTGAAGATGATCGAGAAGTAAAGGAATTTGCTAAAGAACTTGTAGAAGAATATTTGAACCAGAAAGATCAGATCATAGATGAGATATTTAAGGAAGGTGTCGATCCGATTGTTGCAGAGTTGGATCCTGAAAGTGGAGCTACATATAGAGACATGATGCTACATATAATTGGCTTTGCACTTGATTATTTCGTAGATGAACGAGAACTCTATTATCTGTTCATGAATTTTATTCAGTTTGTGCAGGGATTAGATCAAGAAGCACTTGATAACGGAATCGTAAAAATAGGAGAAAAAAACAATGGGTAAGAATTGGGATTATTCGGAATTAGCACATGACGCAAAAATGAATGGAGGCCCGGAAAAATACTTGGAACTCATTCGCAATCATAGTATGCGTGAAGGCGAACTACAGGGAAAAGCAGAGGGAAAGACAGAACTCCTTATAGCTGAAGGAATTGCAGCAGGAATAGGACTATTAGGGTATGCAGGCTATAAGGCATTCACGACCATTAAGGAGAGACGAGAAAAGGAAGCTCTAAAGAAGCAGGAGCCTCAAGTAAAACAGGCAGAGGAGACTCTTATTAGCAATATAAAGCAAGCTGATATTGAGAGCACTCAAGATAACAGTACTGAGGATGAACAAGAGGAGGAATAATTATTGATAATTGGAACAAAAGAAATTGCACTTTTCGCTACAGGCATTGCGGGTGCTGTTGGTGCAGCATTTGCATGGAGTAAGCTTTCCGAATCTCATGGTAAACAGAATGATTCGACTACAACAGAAGCACATCACGTTGACACAGGTGTAGAGAGTAATGGTAGCGTGATTAATACTGCTTCAGCCCAAGCAGAGTCTGAACTTATTAATACAATCAATACCATAAGGTTAAATGCGTTGTTTAGAAGGTTGAACGAAATCAGTATTAATGAAAGTAAAGCTTCTGCAGAGATTATTCAATTAAAATCTGAAATAGAAAAGATAATTAATAGCAATCGTGGCGGAAGTACGGGCATGCATGGATTTATAGGAGAAAGCTGTCAGGTACATATAGCAAATACAAAATCTTTTATGCGGGGTGAAAAGCCATTATATGTATTACTTGATGATAATAGTATGACAGACTATCTTTGTGGGATGCAGTTTATTCAGCAGAAAGCATGCCAATCAGACAATCATTTAGGGCTGGATCATATATGTAATCATATGGAGAAATATCCTGAATTTGTTGAACAGGGCGGTGTTTATCAGATACCAAAAGATTTTTATGAGAAATTCATACGGATGAAAAACACAAGCGAAGATGTCGCACTTAAGTTTCGTAAAGAAGATTTACGAATATGGAAGGCAGTCCATCGTTTTATCGAAAGTAACCCTGATGTCGAAATAGAACCGATGGAAGTTACATATGATGAGATCCAGGCTGGAAAAGTCTCTGAAACGATTAAAGGAGTTGAGTCGAGCAGTGAAAGAAAATTTAATCAGCAGAAAACAGAAGCCAAAAATTTATATGCACCTACTGTATCGGAGCTGTTAAAGATAGCAAGTATATCTGCTCTGATTGAAGGAACTGCTGATGGCTCTGCTACATTAGTAAGCTTTTTGTATAAGCGAAAAAGCATTAATGAGCTAGATAGAGAAGATTGGATAATAGTACTCAAGAATTTTGTGGCTGGGTCAATTAGAGGGGCAGCTCGTGCTTGTATCGTGTATATTCTTACTAATTTTTTTAGATTATCTTCGACAATAGCATCAACTGCATCAACTTTAATATTTTCTATCATAAAAAATACAAAAGAGTATTTGGGTCAAAAGAAAGGCAAGGCAGAATATTATCAGAGTCTCGTTTGGGATTCATTGGCAGTTATTCTCAGTTGCATTGGATCTGAGATAGGTAAGAAAGTGCTAAAGAAGAATCCGGTATTAGGATCCATAATTGGCAGCTGTTTATTTTCCGGGGCAGCCAATTATTCAAGAAAAATAATTTACGCATAATTTGAGAATTTGTGTAGGAGAGCTACAAGGGATTAGTCCTTTGTAGCTTTTTTCAATGCCCATGTTTACAACTTTGCTAACCCAAGTTTACAGATTAGGGAACGAGAAACAACGCAAGATACCTTAACATATATCTTGTCAGACAGATAAAGACATTAAGCAGCGCGCAGCTTTGGTGTCATTACATCACAATAGGAGGATGGGGATGGCTACTAGAGCAATCAGAATTGTGGATGAATATGCCACATCAGATATTAAAGGAAGGATAGAAATCATTCTTGAAAACTATCCAAACTTTCTGGAAATCATGGATGGTTACGAGGAAAGCTTAAAGTTCTTGATCATCAATGAAAGGAAAGCAGCAAGACGAAGAAACATGGGCGAACTTGGAGTTAGAGTTCAGACATCTGAAATTAGTGACAAGACTGCAAACGAAGCAATAGAAAGAGTCATGCTATCAGAAGCAATCGAGTCAGGGAATATGGATGAAGAACTGAAAGGCATTGAGTGTCCAGAGGAATATCGTCGTGAAGCAGGGATCATTAAGGAAATGAGAGATGATTATACGTTGCTGAAGGCACAGATTAAGACATTACCTTGGTGTGAGTTCAGAGTCATGGATTCATATTTGAATGGAGAACATGACCTTGTGAAGCTTTCAGAAGAATTAAATACTTCGTATGAAGGAGTAAAGAGTCGATTGAAGCGTGGTCGTAACCGTATTCGAAAGACTACAGCAGTATACCTGGAGAAAAAATACAATCTAAACTAATGGAGGATAGAACAATGAGAGCAAGAAAAGAAGTCATTATGGCAAATATGGGTAAGGCAAAGAGATTTG
>CAZHHH010000197.1:0-3993 GCA_964532085.1 uncultured Marinilabiliaceae bacterium | reverse complement strand
TAAATATCAAAATGTTCATCTATTTCTGGGTGTCCCAATGCGGAACTCAAGAAAATTACTATAATATTGTAATGCATATCATTTTTAGTTACTTTTACTTGTTAATATCTTAATGACAATATTTAAAAGGAATATTTATGTTTAAAAAGTATAAACCATTAGCTATTTGGGCTGGTATTATCTTATTGTTTATTGGTCTTTCAGTAATTTATTTTAATCCTATCTTGAAAGGATATAATCTTCCACAAATGGATAACACCCACTCTATCGGTATGTCTAAGGAGTTGGTTGATTTTGAAAAAGAGACAGGCGAAAAATCACAATGGACGCAATCTATGTTTGGAGGAATGCCAGCTTACCAAATTCGTGGTGATTCTTCGGCAAATATTTTTTCTTACATAAATAAATATTCCCGTTTAGGTTTGCCATATCATACGGTTGCTATCGTTTTTCTTTATATGCTAGGTTTCTTCTTGTTTATGCGAACAATGAAATTTAATTATTGGCTTAGTATTATTGGTGCTGTGGCTTTTGCTTTTGGTTCTTATAATTTTATAATAATTATAGCTGGGCATATTACAAAAGCTTATGCGATAGCCTTGATGGCACCTGTGCTTGCGGGAGTTTTATACGCATATAATAAAAATAGGTGGGTTGGTGCTGTGATAACAACTGTTGCTTTGGGTGCGCAGATTGCATATAATCATATACAAATTACTTACTATTTAGCATTACTTATTTTAGTGATGTTAATTTTCAAAACATATAAATCATTTGTTTCAAAAACCATTGATTCTTTTATAAAAACAAGTTTGTTATTGCTAGTGGCTGCTTTTTTAGCAATTGTTCCAAATATGACAAATCTTTGGACTACAAATGAATATAGCAAAGAGAGTATAAGAGGTAAGCAAGATTTAGTTGAGGAGAGTACACAGAAAAAAGCAAAAGGATTGGATCCAGAATATGCTTTTGCTTGGAGCTATGGAAAATGGGAAACCCTCACATTGCTTATTCCTAACGTAATGGGTGGCGCATCTGAGGCAATTGGAAATAAGCCTGAACTTTTGGAAAATACCAATAGTCAGTTAAAATCGGTTGTTGCCGAACAGTCGCAATATTGGGGAAGTAAGCCATTTACATCTGGACCTAATTATGCTGGTGCAATAATCTGTTTCTTATTTGTTGCTGCACTCTTTTTCTACAAAGGCGATGAGAAATGGTGGTTACTAGCTGGTACAATACTTTCTGTCTTTTTAGCTTGGGGTAATAATTTTGAGTGGTTTAATATGTTTATGTTTAACTATTTTCCACTTTATAATAAATTTAGAACTGTTGAAATGGCCTTGGTTATTGCTTCAGTTACTATTCCAATTTTGGCACTTCTTGGATTGCGTGAGTTAATTGAAAATCCAGAAGTTATCCGCGAAAAAAGCACTCAATTTTTAATTGCTTTTGGTCTAACAGGAGGTGTAGCTATGGTGCTTTATCTTTTCCCACAGCTATTTTCATTTATGAATGAGATGGAGTTGGAAGCGATACTTTCACAAAAAGCTAACAATCCTCAGCAAGCGGCTCTTTTTGATTTGTTGATAGAAGAATTAAAGGCTTCAAGGATGATGCTTTTAAAAGCGGATGCTTTAAGATCTTTTGTTTTTATCACTCTCGCCAGTGGGTCACTTTGGTTCTTCTCTAAGGAGAAATTTAGTGCAAAATATCTACTTCCTGGATTATTGTTCCTAATTGTAGTTGATTTATGGGCTGTTGATAAGAGGTATTTGAATAATGACCATTTTATACCTGCGCATCAAGTTAGAAATCAGTTTGTAATGGCTGATGTTGATAGAGAAATCAAGCAAGATGGCGAGTTGGGATATAGAGTTTTTAATATTCAAAATCCATTTAACGAAGTTAGAACAAGCTACTTTCATAGGTCTTTGGGGGGATATCACGGTGCAAAGCTACAGAGATATCAAGATATTATCAATCAATATCTTTCAAATGATGTTGCTGTAATAATGCAAACATTGCAATCTGGAGGTGATATTGTGACGGTAGAGAACTATTTAGCTCAGATGCCAGCTATAAATATGCTTAATGCAAAATATATTATTTTACATCCAAATATGGCACCAGTAGAAAACAGATTTGCTAATGGTGCTGCGTGGTTTGTCAATTCTATAGAATTTGTTGACACACACAAGGATGAGATTGATAAATTGCAAGAGATTGATATTGCAAATGATGCATTAATTCATAAAGAGTATGCAGAAATTATGCAAGAATATACTTTTGGTAGTGGTAGCGAAAATGACACTATTTATCCTACCGAATATAGTCCGAATAAGATAGTTTATAAATCTTCGTTGGATAATAGTAGATTGGCACTATTTAGTGAAATATATTATCCTAAAGGATGGAAAGCTTATATAAACGGGGAAGAACAACCGATAATAAAAGCAAACTATCTTTTACGCTCATTAGCAATTCCAGCTGGCGAATCGGAAATTATGTTTGTATTTAAGCCAAAATCATTTAAAATTGGGCAGACAGTTTCCGCAATAGGCTCAGTAATTGTACTAATGTTGATTTTGGGAGTTGTTTTTCGTAAGAAGATTATGGAGTTATTGGGGAAATCTAAAGATTTGTAGATAATTTTTTCTTGATAACGCATTCGGTGTTGATGTAGGTAACGTGTTTTTTGCATAATTTAATTTTATGTATTTAAAATCACCCTGAATAGGGTGAAATATGGATAACCCTGTAATTCATTGCGGGGTAGATAACCAGTTCAATCCAACCCCCTTGCCAAAGGCTAGGCACGCGAAGTGGGTTGAATGTGATTAGTCAGATATGGCCCGTCCTGAAAAAAGTTTACATATTTATATTAATTATATCAAGATGTTCGTCTAATTCAGGTATCTCAATGCGGAACTCAAGAGATTTATAGATAATTTTTCTTGCCCATCTAAATGATGTACAAGAGACAATAATAATGCAGACGCCCACCTAGAGCAATTCTACGTGGGCGTTTATAATATTATTTATAATCCTCAATTTTTAAAGAATCAGTGACAACCCTAAAGAAAAAGTCTGAAACTCTGGACCTTTATCTGTTCTGAAAAAATTTGTGGGAGTATATTTTGCATAAGCTCCAACAGAATTAAATCCAACTTGAGCAACATAGCTTACAGAAAATGGATTTATATAAAGGTTTTTAGCTTCAACTTCTTTTACTTTTTTGTTTGCTTCATTTCTATATTTCACTTTTGCAGAAGAGAATGTGTTTGCACCAAGCAATACCCCTCCGCTTATAAAAAAACTTTTGTTATTAGCTGGAAAGAAGTTGAAATAGAATGGTACATTTAAATCAAAAGTTCTAAGGCGGGAAAATCGATATTTTAAATCTTCTGGTGCTGGTTCTACTGTTACATTATCATCATTTTTAACAAAATGTTTATTATTATCGAGATGTAAGTTTCTCCAAGTCATACCAATACCTGAAGTGAAACTAATAGAGTTTCTATAAATTCTCACAGTATGTTGTAATGGGTTTAAAGAGACCTCTTTGGAGATATTTGCATTAAATCCTCCAGCTTCATTAAATTTAGAAAAATTATCTGTGGTGTAGAGTAGACCGAAGCTAAAAATGGGAAATGTACCTCTATATCTCCAGTTATAATGATATTTTTTATTCTGTTTATAACTTGTAACAGTAGTCTCTTTACGTATTATTTTGTCTCCCTCTATAGTTGTACTAGAGGTTTTTTTTACCTCCTTTTTCTTACCATTATCTACAAAAAGTGTGTTACTATTCTCTTCACCTTGTAGTATGAAATTCCCTATAAACAGTAGAAATATTACAATGCTAAAAGCTCTTTTATTCATAATGTTATTGTTTGTTTTATTAAATAAATATTTTGTATAATCACCTGGTAATTAGTATTACAAATGTAATTGAAAAATCTGTTTTCATAGGAATAAATAGGCATTATA
>CAZHHH010000196.1:0-4035 GCA_964532085.1 uncultured Marinilabiliaceae bacterium | reverse complement strand
AATGGTTCTATGATGATGGAAGTGGAAGTGGTTGGGAAGAATATCTTGATAATAGTGGAAATCCTGTTAATGAGCCATTTTTAATAGTATATGATGAAGGTAGTTATAGATTAGACGCATCTCAAAACAATGGTTGTGCTGCAACAAGTCAATCATTAGGGGTACAAGTCAATCAATCTCCACGCTTCTTTTTAGATGGCTCTGAAGTATGCCCAGGTGAAGAGTTAACACTTACAGCATACGACTATATTAACACTTCAGGAAATACTCTTGGAGAGTTTGGTAAATTAGTCTTGTGGGATTTTGTAGGGAACGACCATACTGAAACTGACGAAATACCAAGTACATTTGTAGTAGAAGAAGAAGGTAACTACACAGTTACTGTATATGACCAATTAGGTTGTTTTGAAACACTACAAACTTTTGTTGGCTATCATGATGTTCCTGTAGTTAATATAGATGATGAAGATGATTTTTGCGATGCTGATGGTTATGACCTTTCATTACTAATGGCTGGATATTCTGAAGATACATATTATTGGACTTTGGATGGAGAAATAGTTGATAACACTGTTTATGAAAGTGGTGAATATAAGCTACACATTGTAACGGATGATAATTGTGATATTGAAGTTGCATCAATCAATCTAACAGCTTTAGAAACGCCTACTCCATACTTAGCAAATGAAGCAACAGTTTGTGAAGGCACAGAGATTTCAATTGAAACTGACAGATCATATAGAACATATCAGTGGTTATTTAACAATGTTGATATTGCTGGCGAAACTACAAATGTAATAGTTCCTACTGAAAGTGGAATATATTCAGTAGTTGTAACCGCTAAAAATGGCTGTCAAGCAGAAGTTTCAACTGATGTAACACACAATACAAATCCAGTTGTTACTTTGGGTCCAGACCAAACTTTATGTGCAGGCGAAACTGCTTTGGTTTCAATTAGCGGAGATTATAATAAAATCATTTGGTCAACTGGAATTGAAGATGAGCTATCAGTAAAGCTAAATGTGGGTACTCACGCTGTTCGCGTAATTGACGAACATGGTTGTTCTGCCACAGATGATATAACAATTGATTGGCATCCTATTCAAGAGTTTTCACTGGGTGAAGATTTAATTATTTGCCCTGTTGATTTGCCTATTGAAATAGGTGTAATCGGAGATTCATTTGAAGAATATATCTGGCATGACGAAGCTATTTTACTGGCACAAGATAGAATATATGGTAACGTAATGGATACTGTAAACATTGTAAAAGTAAGAGATAGCAACAACTGTTGGTATATGGATACACAGATAATCAACTTCTTCAGTGAGCCAGACTACGACTTTGGTGGTGATGTTGGTGAGTGTGAATCTGGAATAGAGCTGATCGCTGGTGATGAATTCACATTAGAACAATCTGATGGTGGTGTGGAAGTAACCAAAGTTCAAACTTATAAATGGTTACACAATGATGCTGATACACCAAACATTTTTGTAGATGAATCGGGCGAATATATTGTTCAAGCATTTGATGGTTGTTGGTTTAAAACAGATACATTTAATGTGGAACTTTATGACAATCCAGAAATTGTTGGACTTGATACTATCTATTACGAAAGAGTTGTGGTGTTAACCAATCCAGAGAAAGGTACTGCACCATTTGTATACTCTCTAAATGATGGAATAGAGCAAGAGAGCAATCAGTTTGATAAAGTAAAAAATGGTGAGCACATTGTTTGGGTTGAGGATGCAAATGGATGTACAGCACACACTGTTTTTACACTTGATTCAAATCTTGACGATTTTAAAGTGCCAAATATCTTTACGCCAAACGGTGATGGATATAATGATACATGGGTAATAAAAGGGTTGGAAAAACTTCCTGAGTCAGAAATTAGAATATTTGACAGATATGGAAAACTGTTAGTTAAATATAATGCCTCCGACGAACCGTGGGATGGTACATATCTTAACAGACCACTTCCATCTGATGACTATTGGTACGTAATTCAACTTAACCCAATAGATAAGATTGTAAAAGGAAATATTACGATAAAGAGATAAACTTCAACTAAAATGAATTTTTAAACCATTAAACAAACTAAATAAAATTGAAGTTTAAACGCAAGAACATAAAGGTGATGAACAAAACTAAATTATTAGTTCTATTATTAGGTTTGATACCGTTAAGTGCTCTTTCACAGAGAGCATTTATATCAAACCACTATATATATGATATGTTTTTAATGAACCCTGCAGACGCTGGTAGTAATAGAAAATGTTATGTGTTGGGTGGTATGTATAACCAACAATGGATTGGCACAGACTTAGCCCCTACTACCCAGCTACTATCTTTTCAAGCATATATGCCAAAAAACACTGGCTCTGGAACATATATTTATAATGATAGAAATGGGAATAATAACAGAATTGGTTTACAACAATCAATATCTGTAGATGTAATATTAAGAGAAAATAGAAAAGGTTTCACCTCAATTGCATTTGGACTTAGTGCCCTTGTTGAGCAAGCATCGCTAAGAACATCCAACTTTATTGGAGATGGAATAGATATAGACCCAGTAATAACAGGCGGTAATCATAATGGCGTGGGATTTAATATGAATGCTGGTTTAATATTAAAAATAGATCAGTATAAAATTGGAGCTTCTGTAACAAATCTACTTCCAAATAACAACCCATTTTTCCAAAATGATGAAGAAGCTGAGATTAAGCCATATACTCACGCCTTTGCAAGTTCTGTATATAAATATCCTGGTCGCGAACTATATCTTGAACCTATTGTTTATTTCAGGCATTATAGCAATAATGATTCAAGATTAGATGTGAATTTAAAAGCACAACTACCTACTATGTCCGAAGATTTTTCATTCTGGGGGCTAATTGGCTATCGTAGGTCAATGGATCAAAAAGCAGGTAAAGACTTAGGTATCGCAGCAACTATTGGATTTTTATACAAAGGTATCAATCTAGGATTTGAACATGAATATGGTTTAACTGGTGCTCAATCGCACTATGGAAGCTATATGAAATTAATTTTAGGTTATAAATTCTGTCAAAGTGGTAAACATAAAGCAATACCATGTAGCGCTGCAGGATTATCAGGAATTGGTTCTGGAGAGTTGCATAGAAGAAATAATACTAAGAACACTAAACCAAAGGCAAGAACAGTGCAGAGAAAAAGATAAAATAAAAGAGTTTTAAATCACTTTTTCTATTTAAAGTTTTTGTCTATTTTTGAAAAAAATATACTTTAAGTATATACCTAATTTATGAAATCAGTTTTAGCAAAACATATTAATATATATATTATTATAGCTTGTTGTTTTATTTATGCAGATGCATATTCAAACAATGAGCTATTTATGGTTAACTATGCACAAACTGAAAAATCTGAATTCAAGAATGAAATACACCCCAATGGTGACATAATTAGTATGTATAAATGTACTACATACAGTAGTGATGTATTACAGAATGATTATGGACTAACTTCGGGAGTAAAATCCATAGAAATATTCAAAGAACCAGAACATGGAACTGCACATTTCAAAAGTGACAATAAACTATATTATACCCCAAATCTCTATTATGTAGGTGAAGATTATCTTGAATATAAGGTTTGTAACACCAGAGATGAATGCGGAGTTGCTGGTGTAAAAATACTTATCCATGATTATGATTATCACCCCATAGCAGTTTCTGACTCAGTCTCCATAAGACAAAATAGATATACTAAAATTGATGTATTACAAAATGACCTAAACCTTTATGATTTAGAGATCACTCTAGAGATAGTATCATCTTTAAGATTTGGAACTGCCACAGTAACAGATGATAATCTTATAGAGGTCTTTATGAATGATTTCTACATAGGTGCAGATTCTCTTGAATACCTTGTTTGTGATGGAGATGGCGATTGTGATAATGCATTTCTTAAAATTTATCTTTCTAACAAATTTGATATATCAAACAAAACAGAAGGCTTTTCTCCAAATGGAGATGGAATTAATGATTT
>CAZHHH010000195.1:1237-4036 GCA_964532085.1 uncultured Marinilabiliaceae bacterium | reverse complement strand
AATACAGATGTGCCAAGAATTGCATATAAATCAGACGGAGCAATAACTAATGATATGTTTACTCAGCGTTTCTTACAAGATGCATCTTATTTGAAAATTGCAAATGTAGAGTTAGGATATAATTTCCCAGATGTATGGTTTAATAATTATGTAAGTAGAGTTAGAGCTTATGTTTCGGCTCAAAACTTAGCTACAATATCTAAGTATAGAGGATATAATGTAGACTTTGCTGGTGGAACATTTACACCAGGATTTAACTATGCATCATATCCATCTCCAAGAACTATGATGGTTGGAGTTAATTTCTCATTCTAATTAATTAAAATATAAATAGAATATCATTATGAAAAGATATAATATAATTTTAACAATGTTGATTCTTGTTGTTGGTTTCATTGCCTGCAACGATCAATTAGATGTTATAAATCCAAATAATCAGACAACTTATGATTTCGGTAAAAATGAGTCTGATTTACAAGAGGCTGTAATTGCATGTTATAATCGCATTCGTCTCGAAGGAACTTTCGCAAGAGTTGGATATACGTTAGACGCTGTACGTGGTGATGAGGTGTGGAACTCTTCACAGCAGTGGTATTTAGAGTATGATAACTTGAACTCTCCAGGAACTATTGGTATTGGTGATGAGTGGGTTTGGCGTGATTGGTATCATGTTGTGAATAGAACTAACTTTGTTCTATCGAAAGTTGATGATGCTAATTTGTCAGAGCAAACTTATAACGAAATTGCTGGTCAAGCTCTGTTTTTAAGAGGTTTAGCATATTATGAGTTATCAACTTATTATCAAGATGTTCCTCTTATAACTGATTATGCAGAGTATTCAGATATTAATACAATGTATGCATCAAACAATACTCAAGATGAGGTTTTTGATCATATTGAAAAAGATTTGAAAAAAGCAATGGAGATGTTACCATCTCGTGATAAAGGTGGTGAATGGGCTTTAGGTCGTGCTACTTCTGGAGCTGCGGCTGGATATTTAGCTCGTACTTTAATGTTTAGACATAAGTTTGATGAAGCTTATGCAATATTAAAAGACATTATTGCTGGTGAATATGGTAATTATGAGCTAACTAAAGATTATGGAGATAACTTTAGAGAAGGTGCAGAATATGAAAATAATATTGAGAGCCTTTTTGAAGTTCAGTTTATGGATTATGGCACAGGTGGCACAGATGAGGAGTGGACACCTGTAAATATTAGTCCACAAGCAACACAAGGTCATGCAGTTGAAAGCAACTATGGCTCACAAGAACTTGGTAGTTGGGGTGACCTAGCAGGTGCTCCTTGGTTATATAATCTTTTTAGAGCTGAAAATAGCACTGATGGCCGTTTAGACCCACGTTTATATTGGACATTAGTAACTTATGAAGATGAGTATAACCATTATACTGACCAAAAAACAGCAGCATATCCTAATGGAGACCCTCGTAGTAATGTCGTTTATCAACAAGAGCTAACAACAACTCCATTATCAAATAATGCTCAAGGTGGTATCTCAATTGCTAAATTTACAAATGCAAGAAATAATATCTATAAATCTATTACAACAGGATTACACTGTGGTGTAAATCTAAGATTGATGAGATATAGTGACGTTCTACTAAGAGCAGCTGAGTGTGAAAATGAGATAAATGGACCTACACAAACAGCTATTGATTATATTAATGAAGTGCGTAGACGAGTAGCTTTACCAGATTTAGACTTGGCAGACTTTCCAACTGCAGATCATCTGTTTGAGCAAATTGCTAATGTTGAGAGACCAAAAGAGTTTGGTTGTGAAAATGGACGTGGTATAGATCTTATTCGTTGGGGATTCTTCTATGACGAAGATAGATTACAGCAACTAGTTGAGCATGCTTATTACAAATTAGATGGTACTGCATCAAAAGAGTTGTTGACAGCTGAAACGGCTTCAGGTTCTTCATACCAACATTTTTATAAAGGACATGAATATTTTCCGATTTTCCAGGGAACTTTAAATGCTAATCCTAATTTAAGAGGTAACTCTGCAAATAATAATGAAGATAACGGCCCAACTTTTAAAGAAAAGTATAATATTAGACCAGTAATAAAATAAAACCTTTTATTTAACTTTACTACTTCCTTGCTTATTATGATTACTTCATAGTAGCGAGGAAGTGTTTTATATAAAAATAGTGATATGAGATTTAAGTATTTGTTGATTTTGTTGGTGAGTGTTTTTTTGCTACCAATTGTGGGGTGTGAAGATGATCTTGGACCTAAAGGAATAACTGTAAAGGATGAAGATGATAAAGATAAGGATAAAGAGATACCCGACTTCTCCATTCCCACTTATGAAGATGATTACTCATCAATTTCATCATGGGCTAATAGAAAAAAATGGAATTTAGCTAATGTGCATGACCCGTCTGTTGCATATTATGATGGATATTATTATATGTTTGGCACTGATGCTTCGTATGGTAATGAACACGATGGACATGGGCATTTTCAAGGAAAACGTTCCAAAGATTTAGTTAATTGGGATTGGGTAGGTGGACCATTTTATCATGCGCCAGCATGGGTCGCAGATTCTTTAAATAACATAAGAGGTCGAATGGGATTAGATGCAATACCAGAAAATGAGATATCTTATGGATATTGGGCGCCAGTGGTTCGTAATGTAACTGTTGATGGTAAAGAGATTTTAAGAATGTATTACTGCATTATTATCGATAATTACATTAAAACAGGAAAGAAGAATACAGCGGCCAACTTTGACGGTGGATGGACAGAGCGTGCTTTTATCGGAATGTG
>CAZHHH010000195.1:0-1137 GCA_964532085.1 uncultured Marinilabiliaceae bacterium | reverse complement strand
TTTTCAAATGCTCTAATGATGGGGCATGTACGAAAAATTGTGTGGGCACCTGCATCGGTAAATGAACCAGATAATTTATGGCCAATTGCTCTGCCACAGCGTTATGCTAATGTACCAGATTATGGAACAATTACAAAAGATTCTCTTATTGGTTCTTGGGAACATATTAAACTTGAATATAAGTATGCAGAACAGTGTACAGCAACTGAGTTGAAACTTAATGCCGACGGAACAATGTCTGGCGCTCTAACAGGTAATTGGAGCTTTGATGAGTCTAAAAAGCAGTTGAAACTAGGTAATGTAATTGTCTGTGTTGAGAGAGAAGTTGATTGGGAAGCATCACCACGTAAAGTTACGTTTGTATATGCTGGAACAGAAAAAATGTTGAACGGAACATATTGGGGTAAGAAAAAGTAGAGTTTTTTCTTTTTATAAAGAATGATATTAACGAAAAAAAGCCACAAACTTCACTTCAGTTTGTGGCTTTTTGATATCTGTTTTTTTACTCTCCAAATTCCTTTAAAATATTGTCTAGTATTGACCTTTTAACAGTAAATGCTGTTCCGTGTCTTGTACCTTGTGGGAATTCAACATCGTCGCTTATATCTTCCCAATTAATCAAATCTGAACTAGTGACAGCTCCCATCTTTTTGTCTGTATATTTGTCAAAATAGACAATCCACTTATCATCAATAATCAAAGATGTGGGACCCTCTGCCCAATAGCTACCTGTTATTGCATCGCTAGCAGCACTGTATGGGCCTTCAAGATTGTCCGCAGTTGCCACATGTAATGATTTTTTTGCAGGCTCTCGTGTTTCATCTTTTAAGAACATTACATATTTGCCATCGTAAGGCACTATTGAGGCATCAATAACATTAAAACCAGGCTCATAAAGTAATTTAGTTTCGCTAAACTCTTCAAAATCATACGTTGTGGTGTAATAAATTCTATGATTATATCCAGCATCCGCTTCAATTTGCGTCTCTGGAAAAAGTCCAGGTATTGTGCTCGACCAATAAATCATAAACATCTTGCTCTCTTTATCATAAGTAATCTCTGGCGCCCAACTGTTACGAGTTGTTGGTTCGTGTTCCATTACTGGTATATATTGCTGTTCAGACCAGTTAATTAAAT
>CAZHHH010000194.1:2879-4091 GCA_964532085.1 uncultured Marinilabiliaceae bacterium | reverse complement strand
ATGGGGTAAAATATGATTAACCTCGCAATTCATTGCGGGGTACAACAAACCAACTGAACCAACCCCGATAGTGGGTTGCATAAAAAAATCTTATAATAATTTGACAATCACTTATATTTTAAATAAATTGAAACAAACTTTAATCCTTAAACAAAATGTCATATTCACTAAGATTATATCATATTGTCTTTAGAACAAAACACAGTGCTAGAGTATTAGATTTAGAAAAATCAGAAGAATTATACAAATACATTTGGGGTATAATAAAAAATAAAAACTCATATCTTTATCGAATAAATGGAATGGAAGACCATATTCATATATTGGCAAATTTACACTCGACTATATCCCTTGCTGATTTTGTAAAAAGTATTAAAGCATCCTCATCAAAATGGATAAAACAAAATAACACATTTTCTAATTTTACAAGTTGGGGTACTGGATATTATGCTTCATCTCATTCTATGAATGAAAAAGAACATCTCATAAACTATATAAAAAATCAACGAGAACACCATAAGGTAGTTTCATTTAAAGAGGAGATTTCTAAGCTGTGGGAAGAAACATTTCTGTCAAAAGATGATAAGTGGTTTTGGGTTGATTGATGAAACTGATATTAGTGCAACCCACTACGGGGTTGATTCTGAGAGACTACTAACCCCATAATAAATTATGGGGTTAACAACATACAACACCATTCGGTGTTAACTTACATAACGTAGTATTGATTCAGTCTAAAAATCATTTTTTTACACATTGTATAATTAAATCGAATAGTAAAATACGATTAACCTCGCAATTCATTGCGGGGTACAACAAACCAAATTGTACCCTTGGCTACGCTCAGGGCACCGCATTGATAATTAATTAAACCAGCTCTAACAACATCACAACAGAGCGATTCTCATCATTGGGCGAAAGATTGAATTTACCACTTACCAACTTTCCACTATCTACACTATTTTTATGAGGTAAATGTTGTAGATATTCTTTAAAGCTCATTATTTCCCAAAATCCATAAGAATTTTTATCAATAATTTTTTCTATAAAAATATTTACGAGCCCCATAGTTTTCCGCAAATTCATTTCAATTGCTGGATGAAGTAAAATTACACCATCAACATCTTCAAAAAAGAGTGCATCAATACCAATATAGCCAGAGTAATTTGCTATGCAACTCAACTCTTTCAAAGATTCTAGCAAAACAGTTTT
>CAZHHH010000194.1:0-2779 GCA_964532085.1 uncultured Marinilabiliaceae bacterium | reverse complement strand
TTTTTATCAACATTGGAGTTTTCATCTCTTTTTCTATATCGACTAACTCTCCGAGTTTATTAACTACAATTGGCAATTGAGGAATGGATAAATTTGTGCTATTGGATATTTTATTAGAAACAATTTTCAGCAATTCATAACCTGAAAATCTACTTAACATTTTTCGAGAATCATTATCCCATAAATAATTCTCTTTAACAATAACATCATTATCAGAAGCAAACTTTCTAACCTTTTGAATAACGGACTTACTCCACCCCCACGGTTCAAATTCAACCACCTCATCAATTTCATTATTATAATTTTTCAATGAAATAACTTTCGGAACAGTCAAACCATAATTTGTAAACATCTCTAAAAACTCAAAGGGAATATAATCATCAATGAGAATATAATCATCTTCATTTGCAAGAAATATTTGCACAATTGAAAGAGATTTCTTTAAACTCTCAATCATCTTTGGTGCTGTATAATAAGGAGTATCATTAACAACCTCCATCTCGCAAGTAGGATTAAAATAATATAGTTTTTTACTCATTTTGTTGATTTGTGGCTTCTCTGAATTCTAGTTTTATATTCCAAATGTAATTTTATCAATCAACCACTTAACTCTTAGATATATTTTAGTATAAAGTTACAAATTCTATCTTTACAATAAATCTTGAAACGAAGCATTTAATTACAGCTAGAGCCAAACAAAATATAAATGACTGTGCTTATTACTTTTCATTGCTATTTTCTTGATTTAATTTATCAAAGTTTTCCTTTACTAATTGCTCTAATTCGTAAGTCGCAACACCCAATGGCTTAGTTAAACCACGCATTGCATATTCTACTTTTACATTGCTTTTCGAAGCACACAATAATAGTCCAATTGTCGGTTCGTCCTTTTCTGTTTTAAGTTTGTCATCAATTGCACTAATATAAAAATTGAGTTTTGAAACATATTCAGGCAAAAATTCACCAGCTTTCAATTCTATTACAACATAAGCGTGTAAAATAGTATGATAAAATAATAAGTCTATTTTATAGTCTGTTTCATCAACTTCAATTTTATATTGTCGCCCAATAAAAGCAAACCCTTTGCCTAATTCTAATAAAAAGTCTGTTATTTTCTGTATTAATAGATTTTCTATTTCAACTTCTCGTACTTTACTTGTAAGCATTAGAAAGTCAAAATTATAAGGGTCTTTTAAAATGCCTTTTGCTAAGTCACTTTGATAATCAGGTAAAGTTTGCTCAAAATTATTTAATGCTTTACCACTTCTTTCATAAAGATTATTCTTTATCTGTAACATCATAACATTTCTACTCCATTCATTTTTAGCTGTCTCCGTTATGTAAAAGGCTCTTTCATTGATGTCTTTTACTCTTGTTATTAGACTTATATGATGATACCACGTGATTTGTGCAAGTGGGACTTGCACAAATGAATCTTTTGATTGTGCAAGTGGGACTTGCACAATTGGGAAATCTGGATATGCTTCTGCAAAAGACCTCATATATTTTAAATTCCTAACTGAAAAACCTGAATTATCAGGGAAGTTATTCTTTAATTCTTTTGATAAAAGTTCTATAACTTTACTTCCCCAACCATTTTGTTCTTGTTTCTCAAGGATAGAATTACCAATCTCCCAATATAGTGTAAGCATTTCTGCATTAACTCTGAATGCAGATTGAATTTGAGCAAGTTCTATTTTTGAGATAATAAACTCTGCCCAACTCTTATAATCAGACTTATTTGTAATTTCACCACTCATTAATTTTGTCCATTTTAGAATTAAAAAAACAGATTATTCAATAAATAATATATAGAACGAAGTTAATATTTTTTAGTACTTATTTTGCACTATCGCTGGATTTAAAGTAGAACACAATTTTTAATTTTGTTCCGAAACTGACATTTTTAGATAAAATATTGATTTAACATTGGTCCAACTTAAGAATAAGTCGATTAAGAAACGAATTTATTTACCTATAGTGCAAAATAACAATCCACTCTTTAAAATCATTCTGAATTGCATTTTTATAACAATTTTTTTATAAAACATATTTATATTTACAATTTGAATTTTATTTGACAAAACTCAAAATCATCACAAAACTAAATTTAATCCAATGATTATAAAACAATTATCTATATTTCTAGAAAACAAATCGGGCAGATTGCACGAAGTGTTTGATATTTTAGGTGACGAAGGCATAAATGTTTCAGCTTGTAGCGTTGCCGACACATCTGAATTTGGAATTTTACGCATTATAGTATCAAATCCAGAAAAAGCTTTAGATGTTCTAAAATCCAAAACTTTCTCTGTTAATATGAGTGAAGTTATAGCATTTTCGACTCCAAATCAAGCTGGTTCTCTTGCAAAGGTTTTGAAAATAATGTCTGACGCATCAATTGGAATTGAATATTTATATGGATTTTCTGTGGGAGAAAAATCTTTTATAGTGCTACGTTCAGACAGCATAGAGCAGTGTATCAATGAACTAGACAAAAACAAAATGGAGCTAATTTCAGCCAAACAACTTTATAAATTTTAATAATTAATCTACTTAATAGAACAAGGATGAACAACTCTATATGGAACCCGCATTTTGAAACTATGTCGCGGGAGAAAATGAGCTCAATACAGACAGAGAGACTACTTGAAACAATAGAGAGAGTATATTATAATGTACCATATTACCGTGCAAAAATGCAAGAAGCTGGACTAGGATCAGAAAACATTCGCTCAATCGAAGATTTGCACAAACTACCTTTTACAGTAAAACAAGA
>CAZHHH010000193.1:0-4165 GCA_964532085.1 uncultured Marinilabiliaceae bacterium | reverse complement strand
CGGTACCAACTGAAGTACCTTTCACCACTACAGTCGCGCCTACAACTGGCTGACCGTCATCTCTTCCTGTCACTACACCTCTTATGCTTCGAGTTTGAGCTTCTATTAAGCTAAAACTTAAGAATACAACAAGAGAAAGTGCCAATAATACTCTCTTCATGAAGTTTACGATTTTAATGAATAAATAGGTTTTTAATTTAATCTTAAAAGGATAGAATTAAGCGATTTTCGAACTAACAAACTATTTGCTACTAAAGTTCAAAAGTATTTAAATACAAAAATACTTATTTACAATATAAAAACGAGCTTATTAGCAACTTTTTATAACAAACAGTAAGTTTTATTCAAAAATATCTTACAAATTATGAAAAACAATTAATAAATAAACCTTTTTTAACAAAAAAATGCAAAACAAGGCACTTTTTAACAAAAAACATGTTTATAAACATCTTTTTCATAGATATAAATTAATAAATACGAGACATTTATATAAACTAACACAACATCATATAGATAAAACGAATATCGAAAAGAGTTTTAAATTTATTTATTTTCAACTTTTAAAAGTACGCACTTATTAACTTTATAGATAAATAAAATCATTCAAAATTATCTGTTAAGAATATTTGACATATTACATTTTTCTCAAAAAGACAATTAGGGATTATAAAAAATTCTATTAATTATGTTTGCGAAGTCCCAGTACCTTTAAAAGGTATAGGAGAAAAAAGGTGATTTTTGTACAGAACAATATTTATTTGGTAAAAATCGCCTTTTTTCTTTTCTCCTTTCCAAAGAACAGCGGTCTAATAGTTACGCTGAACTTTGTTCCCGTCTAGTCTATCTGTTTTTTTTAAATTAGATTTATATTCATTTACAAATACTCTACAACAAAAAAGTTATAAAGCATTTATGAAGCCTACTGATATATAAGTATTATCACTTTAATAAATAGATGGATATTTTTCTACATTTGAATCGCTCATCAATTTATAGATGGCCTCATACACATCTTCTGCATTTGGCTTGCTAAAATAATCCCCATCTGTTCCGTAAGCTGGTCTGTGCTCTTTTGCAGCAATTGTTAAAGGTGGTTCATCAAGATAATAGAATGCTTTTTGCTCTTCCATAACTTGTTGAAGCATAAACGCAGTGGCACCACCTGGAACGTCTTCATCAAAAAACACAACACGCCCTGTCTTCTTGATAGATTCAACTATCGAATGGTTAATATCAAAAGGCAATAAAGTTTGAACATCAATTAGTTCTACAGAAATACCTACTCCTTTTAGTTGTTCAATCGCCTCTTGCCCAATTCGTACGCAAGACCCATAAGTAACAAGAGTTACATCACTACCCTCTTGCAATGTTTCTGGAATACCTAATGGAATTGTATATTCTCCTGGATTATTTGGCTTTGGTTCACGCAATCTATAAGCATTTAGTGGTTCAATAACCAAACCTGGGTCATCACCCTTTAGTAGAGTATTATAAAAACCAGCTGCACGTGTCATATCACGAGGTACACAGACATATAATCCTCTGATGGAATTAATTAACATACCCATTGGAGAACCTGCATGCCATGGACCTTCAAGTCTATGTCCGCGTGTGCTGATAATTAATGGCACTTTCTGTCCACCTTTTGTACGATAATGCAATGTTGCAACATCATCACTCAACGTTTGCAGTGCATAAAGTAGATAATCAAAATATTGAATTTCAGCTATTGGGCGTAATCCTCTTAAAGCTAATCCAATACCTTTTCCTATTATTGTAGTTTCACGTATTCCTGTATCAAAAACTCTTGTCTCTCCATGCTTTTCTTGCATACCTTCAAGAGTTTGATTTACACCACCTAAATGACCTACATCTTCACCAAAAATAACAGTACGATCATCATTTGTCAATATAGCATCAAAATTTTGCAAAAGAATCTCTCTACCTGGAATTGCTTCTGGTTCAGAATCATAAACTGGCTCAACAATCTTAGCATAAAGTGGCGAGTTGGTAGTTTGGTCGTGCAATCTATCATTATATTTTTTGTGAGTAACTGCTCTATAATTAGCTAACCACTCTCTTAATGCTAGTTTTAATCCGCCATTCCCTTTATTACAAGTATAACATACTGTTCGTAAAATTTTTCTTGCAGAACTTAAAATCTCTTTTCTATTTAGAGTTATAGCTTTTGAAAGATTAGTTATTATAGCATCAATAGCCTCGTTCTGCTCTGATGAGTGGCAAATACACTTTTTATTTTTAACTAAATCAATCAGTTCACCTCTTTCTTCAATTAAAGGTGTCATATACTCTTCAAAAGCCTCATCACGTGCTTTTTTAACCTCCTCTAATGCTTCCTCTTCTATTTTTAAAAGCTCAGCTTCTGTAGAAATATTTGTGAAAATCATCCATTTTTTCATCTGAACAATACAGTCATACTCCTTCTCCCACTCAATTCTTTCAGCACTTTTATATCGTTCGTGTGAGCCACTTGAAGAGTGCCCCATTGGCTGTGTAAGCTCATCAATATGAAACAGAATTGGCGTATGTTCTTTTCTGCTTCGCTCAATTCCCTCTTTATAGATGTTGCAAAGAGCTGGATAGTCCCAACCTTTGGCCTTATATATATGTAATCCTGTTTTGTCTTTGGCAGTTTTTCTAAATCCTGATAATGCCTCTGATATACATGCTTTTGTTGTCTGTTTCTCTTTTGGTACAGATATAGCAAAACCATCATCCCAAATAGATATTGCCATTGGGATTTGCAAAACAGATGCTGCATTTATAGTTTCAAAAAAATGTCCTTCTGATGTACTTCCATCACCAATTGTAACAAAAGTAACCTCATTACCATTATCGCTAAACTTTTGATTATCTTTTAATTTAGGATTATTTCGATAGAGTTTTGATGCTAATGCAAGTCCGACAGACCGTGGCATTTGTCCAGCGGTTGGACTAATGTCAGAAGCTGTATTTTTTGTTTCTAATTGTGATCTCCAATTACCTTTATTATCGATTAATCTTGTGGCAAAGTGATTATTAAACGACCTACCTCCATTGTCAGGATTAAGAGCCAACAGAGTTTGTCCATAAAGTAATGCAAAGAAATTCTTTGGTGTAGTCATTCCTGTAGCCAATAATAAAGTTTGGTCACGATAATAACCAGAACGCCAATCACCTTTTTTGAATTGCTTAGCTAGTGCTATTTGAGCGACTTCTTTACCATCACCAAATATACCAAACTTAGCTCTACCCATAAGGACTTCGCGCCTACCAAGAAGACTCATTTGACGACTTACATTGGCAATTTTGTAGTCATTTAGAACTTCACGCTTAAATTCTTCAAAACTTATTTCTACCTCTGGCATTGTTGCTACTTCAATATTGTTTTCAATCATTAGTACACAAATTAATAAAAATAAAATAGAATTAGAATGTGATAATTATTCTAATACTCGATTTATTATAAATATGCCAGTCTGTTATAAAAAGAGAATTACCTCTTTATTCCGTTGCAAATCTAACAGATTATTAATTAAAATGTTTAATAAAAGATGAAATAATTGTTTTAATTATTGCGGTCGCCCACGTAGGAGCATTTCGACAAGCTCAATGACCACGCCTTACGTGGGCGGTCCTAATTCAAAAACAGAATATAGAGTATTTTTTATAATAATCCCAAATTGTCCATTAGTTAAATTATAGATAGATTAATTAATATGCTATACTTTAGTACTTTTTTATTCTGCGTTCTACCCCAAACCCCTAAAGGGGCTTATTACATATAGCTAATTTCTATTTTAAAATAAAATCTCAAAAATTTGAGAAATGTTGTTTGCTTACTGTGAAGATTTTGTGTACGAAAAATCTTGCTTAGCTTGCAAATAGCCCCCTTTACTGTGTCTAGCTGAAAGCAAGAGGGAAACGAAGTTCAGCGAAGCTAATTTGGGGGTTAAAAGATTTTGCAATTAAGAAAACAGTTTTCAGTAAAGCTAATTTAAATGTTACGCATTAAGTTTTTTTGAATTTCCTTTTGGGAAAACTATAATTAGCTATATTGAACTTCATTTCCTCTTAATGGACAATTTGGGATAATCCCTTCTAATTTTATATTTTTGTACAAATACTAAATTTATTTCCAATGATTAAAATACTTTTATTATCA
>CAZHHH010000192.1:0-4268 GCA_964532085.1 uncultured Marinilabiliaceae bacterium | reverse complement strand
AATGAAATTTTACATATCAGAAACAATAATATAAAAGAATCTATTTATAACTAAAATAAAAACAGTAAAATTATGAAATCTTTAAGATGGATTTTAGCCCTTATAGTTGCAATGCCGCTCTTGAGTAGTTGCAGCTATAACACAATGGTTGAGAAAAGAGAAACTGTTGATGCACAGTGGGCACAAGTAGAAAATGTTTATCAGCGAAGAGCTGATTTAATCCCTAATTTAGTTAATACAGTTAAGGGATACGCTTCACATGAGAGAGAAACTCTGGAGGGTGTTATTGAAGCACGAAGCAAGGCTACATCGGTAAATATTAATGCCGAAAATATGGATGCTAAAACTTTTCAGCAATTCCAACAGGCACAAGATGGATTATCGTCTGCATTATCGCGCTTAATGGTGGTTGTGGAGAAATATCCAGACCTTAAAGCGAATGAGAATTTTAGAGATTTGCAGTCTCAGCTTGAAGGAACGGAGAACCGAATTACTGTGGAACGAATGAAATTTAATGAGGCTACAAGAGGATATAATACTTATATCTCAAAATTTCCAAAAAACTTAATAGCATCAATGTTCTCATTTGAAAGAAAACCATATTTTGAAGCTGCCGCAGGAGCGTCAGAGGCGCCAGTAGTTGAGTTTTAATCACATTTATTTTTAGAAAATGATAACAAAAGAGGAACGTCAAAGATTGGTGAACGCCATTGAAGAGGCAGAAGTAGATAGTTCTGGTGAAATTAGAATCCATTTTGAAAAAAAATGTAGCAATGACCCAATGGTGCGTGCTGCGGAGATATTTGAGAGATTAAAAATGGGAGAGACGGAGCTCAAAAATGGTGTTCTATTTTATGTAGCTCTAAAAGATAAAAAGTTTGCTATACTTGGTGACTCTGGAATTGATGAGAGAGTTCCTGAAGGCTTTTGGAATAACATAAAAGATGAGATGATACAGCTATTGAAAAAAGATGATATTGTGGGAGCAATAGAGAAAGGTGTAAAAATGGCTGGTCAGCAATTAGGTGCTCATTTCCCATATCAAACAGATGATGTAAATGAGCTACCTAATGAGATATCATTTGGTGATTAATTTTAAATAGTAAAATATGAAAATGGTAAAAAGAGGCTTTCTTTTAATTTCGTTAATTATTCTCTCTTTTCTGTCAAACATTGCTTTTGCAGATGATTTTCCAGCAAGGTCAAATCCACCTCGTTTGGTTAATGATTTTGCATCTGTTTTTACAAGAGCACAAAACAATACATTAGAACAGAAACTGGTCGAGTTTAATAATGAAACTAGTACTCAGATAGCCATTGTTACAGTCTCTTCATTAAATAATTATAGTGCGGCAGAGTATGCATATAGTTTAGGTGAAAAGTGGGGAGTTGGGCAAAAAGGTAAAAATAATGGTGTTTTAATGTTGATAAAACCCAAAACAAGCGATAGCAGAGGAGAAATCTTTATTGCAACTGGCTATGGCGTTGAGGGTGCTGTGCCAGATGCTATGGCAAAACGGATTATAGAGAATGAGATAATTCCACACTTTAGAAATGACAACTACTATGGTGGAGTTAGCGCCGGTGTGCAAGCCTTGATAGACTTAACTTATGGTGAGTATGTAGCTGAAGAGGATGTGTTGACAGCATCTGATTATCTTTTTGCTTTTGCATTTTTTGGTTTCTTTATATTGATATTTGGTTTTGGAATTTATGCTATCTATAAAGAAGTGAAAAATAAACATATAGGACGTGATTTACCTTTCTGGACCTTGCTATTACTCATGAGTACCCATACTGGAAGTGGAAGATCATCATCTGGTGGTGGCTTTAGAGGTGGTGGCGGTGGCTTTGGCGGTTTTGGTGGAGGAAGTTTTGGTGGTGGTGGAGCGGGAGGGAGCTGGTAGGTTGTTTGTACTTGTCTATAAGAAGTTATTTCAATTTGTCTATTATTAATAATAATAAAATACTTTGTAAAGCTCAATTTTAAGTTTTATAAAAAATATTATAACCAATAATGTTGTGCAGAAATTATTGGATTGCAGTATGCGAAAAGCTCCTGACATTTATATGTTTAGGAGCTTTTGCTATATACATTATATGAATAATGGCAGATGAGTTTTATTATTCGTTAAAAATAAATTTACTTATTCTTTCAGCTGCTTTAAGTGTTGCTGTTTCAATATCATCCTTTTTCCAAGTATCATTAGGATATTTGGTTAGATTTTTGGCAATTTGATATCTACTATCTTTATAGCCAGATTTATCATTAATAGAAGTTTGTTTTTTTGTTTTGAACCATTCGTTGCTTATTGACTTATTTATCTTTTCTTCTAATAAAATCTTATTTCCGATTTTATTTACTAAGCTTTTAAATTCTTCTTTGTCAGTAATATCTGCATCTTTTCGAATTACATTTATATTCCTTCCACTTGCTGGCATAATGTGCTCTATATTAACACTACTTGAAAAATTGAAGTCTTTCCCTTTGGCTTTCGTATAAAGATACTCGTTTAGAAATACTAAAATATTTTTATCATATTCTAAGAGTCCAGATTCTATATCCTCTTTATCCCAAGTTTCTCTAATATGTTTATCAAAATCACTTTTAATAGAATCTAAACTGTAAATATTATCGACAAGTTTGATATTTTCTCCAAATAAAAATGTCTTGAAATTTTTACTTGAATATCCTGCATCAACCACTTCTAAAATAGCAAATAGGCGTAATAGATAGTTAGAAATCTCTGTTACATTAGATTCTGTAATATCTTCTACTTGATAGCGATTTAGATATCCAATCAAGAATAGCTTAGCATTTTCATTAAACTTTAGAAGTAATTTTATTGTAGGATAATCTTTAATCTTTTCCCAAATTCTTGCAATTTTAATTAACTTCTTTGAGAGATTAATTGGTTCAAGTAAAAGTTCCTTATTAATATCAGTATAATATCTTCTTAGTCCTGGGGTGGTTACATCAACAGAATTATCTTTTACATAAACTTTATCTATTGCTCGATTAATATACATAAACTGTTGTAAAATGCTGTCTATGTCTACAATTTTTTGAAAATTTAGCTCATTAGCCAATTTCGATAGGGTCTCCCATAAATTATTAAATTTCTCTCTGTTTTCGCCTGACTTTGAATATAGTTGTGCAGAAATTATATCAGCATCCGATAGGGGCATTCCCGTTGAGTTTAAAGAGTTGAACATTGTAATTGCTTGTTCTGTATACCAACTTCTGATTTCAATAATTTCACAACTCTCTAAAAATATTTTACAAAATTTATTTAATTGAGATTCTGATTTAAGCTTTAAGTTGTTGTAGAAGAACTTAAAGTTTCTAAAGTGATTTGTATACTTATTATCTTTTTGTTTTCGAGGAATTCTGTGTACTGATTTTTCAGCATCATCAAAGTTTTTAGCTTCAATGATTTTTTTAACTTGATTATCATATAATTCATTAATTGAATTATTCTCTAAGATTTTAATTCCTATTGCTTTATTCCAATCACTTAATATTTCGATACGTGCTTCTACATCTGCTTTATATAAAATTCTAATGATATTGTTACGGTTTTCTTTTAATCCTTCTTCAAGAGCTTCAGAAGATTCATCTCTGTTGAATTCACTTAAAACTTCTGTCAGACGAATTAAAAGTGCTTTTAATAGTAATAAAAATGTTGTAGTTCTTTGTTGCCCGTCTATAAGACTATATCTTTTTTCTTCTGAGCAATCAATAATGATAGTTCCAAAAAAGTATGGGTCGGTTGCATCATTTTGAATAAAGTCTTCAATGTCTTGCCATAGTTTATCACATTGATTTATATTCCATGAGTAGCCACGCTGGTACTCAGGGATTACAAAATGTTCTTCATTATTTAATTTTAGATATTCACTAATCAGCTTTAGTGCAGGTTCAATTTTTTTTGCCATTTTTTGCTTATTTATATAGTTGTTTTGTATTACTAACTTATAATGTATTAAGATATTAAGTTCGAGAGAAACTTAATTCCACAAGTCCACAACTTAAAATTAACATTAAAAACTCAAATAACAAACAGAAGTATTAATGACATCAAACCACCGTTGTCAACTGTGCTTTGTATCATCTTTCTTATATTCTTCTAATTTCTTTATTAAAGCTTTTTTCTTATTCCATATATCTACTGCTTCTTCAAATTGTTGTGAATATACAGCTTTTACCTGCTCTTTGTGCAGTTGATCAATCTCTTTGATTAACGCTTCTTTGTCCATACTTATAA
>CAZHHH010000191.1:0-4286 GCA_964532085.1 uncultured Marinilabiliaceae bacterium | reverse complement strand
CAATTACGATTAAATTTAGAAATGGAAAATGAAGAACCAGTTTTATATGGCAATGTTTTAAGACACTCTAGTCGCACAGGGGACAGACTTTTACCATCTGCTTTTGCTTTAAACTTGGAAAAATTCACATCAAATCAAGAACATGACAATCTTACTTTATTTCCCAATCCTTTCAAAGATGAATTTAATGTTAAAATTTTCGCAAAGAAAGAAGATGTTGTAATAATAGAAGTATTTGATATTCAAGGAAAATTAATTATTAAGAATGGTCCAATATCATTATCTAAAGGGCTTAATCTTTATCCAATTAGAATTGATGAAAATGCACCAGGAATTTATGTTGTACAAGTGACAGGTAAATCTATTTCTGAAAAAGAGGTGGTAATTAAGAAAAGTAATGCACTATGAAAAATAAATTAATAATCAGCCTATTATTATCACTTTTTTATTTTAATCTATCCGCACAGCTTGTAGATACACAAGAGCTAAAAGGAGCAGATTCAACTTATATAAAAGAGTTTTACAAGGGAAAGATTTATGGAACTGAATCATATTCTATTAGAAATAAAAATGCTACTTTTAAGAATGTTGAATCATACTATATGGAATATTCTGAATACACAAGAAAGTACCCGCTTATTGAAGTAAGTAACAAACAAGAGTTAGACTTATATGTAAGAGTATTTTTGGCCCCTCACTTTAAGAATGTTAAAAATGAAAATCTTGAAAAAAATTATATTATAGTTACTCTCTTTTCAGATATCGAAGGAAATTTGAATGATATTAACATTTTTGGCAGAAGTGGAGTTGATATTCCTGTTTTAGCCATTGAGCAGTTTCATAAAGCACTATTAAAAAGTAGTTTACGATTAATATTTAACAATACTACCCGTGCTTTCCAAAATTCACCTTGGGTGGGTCGTGAGTATGGATATTCTTTTAGTGAACTAAAACAGATGGCTTTGGAGGAGTGATTATGAAGAAACAATGAAAAATGCATTTTTTAATAGAGACGCACGGTCGTGCGTCTCTACAAAATAAATATCAATGCCACTCTGAAAAATGCTTCATAAACTGAACTCTCTCATACAAAGCAGGATTTTTCATATTTTTATAACTCATCATTCCTCTAAAATCTTCAATTGAGTTAAACTCTTTAGATTGCATCCACTCTTCAATTTCTGAAATTATTTTTGACACAACTTCAGTACCGTTTTTATAAAGAGTTGAACAAACCTGTACAGCTTGTGCACCAACTAACAACTGTTTTATAGCCGCCTCACCGTCATGCACACCAGTTGAAGATGAGATATCTATTTTTTGTACTTTATCGCTGATAATTGCTACCCATCTCAACGATTTTCTAATATCTGATGGTGAACTTAATACACTTGAGGTTGTCAATGTCAATTTATCAATATCAACATCAGGCTCATAAAACCTATTAAAAAGCACAACACCTTTTGCACCAAATGCATAAAGTTTATCAACAACTTGTACTAAATTAGAAAAATATGGACTCAGTTTCACTGCCACTGGAATCTTTATAGTTGCAGTAATCTCTTTTATTAGCTTATAATAAAGCTCTTCATACTGTGCAGAGTCACTATTTTTATCTGTATTAAGGATATATACATTTAACTCAAGAGCATCAGCACCAGCTTCCTCTATTTTTTTAGCAAAATCCATCCATTCACTGGATGAGAAACAATTTATACTTGCAATAACAGGAATTTCAACCTCTTTTTTTGCATCCTTTATCAGTTGCAAATACTCTTCAACTGAATTATCTCTATTATAATTTTGGATATACTCTATAGCCTCAGGGTGATCAGTTCCAGCACTTGAGTGAATCTGATGATTTGCTTCATGTAAAATCTGCTCTTCAAAAAGCGATTTTAACACCACGGCACCTGCACCAGCTTCTTCTATTTTTTTTATTTTCTCAACACTATTGGTCAAACTTGAACTTCCAACAATAATTGGATTTTTCAATTCGATACCTAAATAATTTGTAGTTAACTTTGACATATCACAAGGTTTATTAATCTGTTTTATAGTTTTTGATTATCTACTTCCAAAAATAGCACTTCCCACTCTAATAATTGTGCTACCCTCTTCAATTGCAATTTGATAATCATCGGTCATTCCCATACTTATTTTTGTAAAAGAGTCGTTGTTTTTGATTTTTTCTTTTCCTTTATCAAAAAAAGATTTTAACTTTTTAAACTCACCTCTCACTTGCTCTTTATCATCAGTGAAAGTGCTCATTCCCATCACTCCTTTTACTTCAACGTATTTATAGTCACCTTTATTATACTCTTCAATTAATTGGAAAAAATCATTTTCATTAAGTCCAAATTTTGACTCCTCTTCTGCAATATGTAATTGCAATAATACTGAAATTTTTCTATTGTTTTTCTCTCCCTCTCTATTTACAGTATTTAATAGTCTTAATGAGTCAACGCTATGAATAAGATGCACATATGGAGCTATATATTTAACTTTATTTCGTTGCAAATGCCCAATCATATGCCACTCTATATCTTTAGGTAACTCTTGTTCTTTTTCAATTAATTCTTGTACCCTATTTTCACCAAAAACCCTATGACCAGAATCATATAATTTCATCAACACTTCTGGTGCATGAGTTTTTGACACAGCAACTAATTCAACACTTTCTGGAATACTGTTTTTTATCTCTTTTAAATTATTTTCTATTGACATTTTACTATTTTATATTTTTGGTTAATATAGTAAAAAAGATTGACAGAAAAATATTATTCCAAGTCATGAATTGTTAATCCACTTCTTAACTTTGGCTCAAACCAAGTTGTTTTTGGTGGCATTATACTACCTGTATCTGCAATATTAATCAATTGTTCCATCGAGACAGGATAGAGAGAAAATGCAATTTTCATATCTCCAGAATCAACTCTTTTTTCAAGCTCTTCAAGCCCTCTAATTCCTCCTACAAAATCAATTCTATCAGACGTTCTTTGATTTTTAATTCCCAAAATTTTGTCTAATACATGATTTGAAAGAATCGTAACATCTAGAATTCCAATTGGGTCACTATCATCTAAAGCTGATTTACGTGCTTCTAATTTATACCATGTTTTATTAAGATACATACCAAACTCATGCAATTTTGTTGGTTTATATATCTCATCACCAATTTTTATAATTTCAAATTTTCTACCTAATGCAGCAATAAAATCACTTTCTGACAATCCATTAAGATCTTTTACCACTCTATTATAATCGATGATGCTAAGTTGATTATGTGGAAAATGAACAGCCATAAAAAAGTTATACTCTTCATTTCCTGTGTGATTACTATTTAATCTTTTTCTCTCCTCGCCTACTCTCGCAGCAGCAGCAGTTCTATGATGTCCATCTGCCACATAAGTATATTTCACTTTTTCAGCAAAGAGTCTTTCTATCTCTTTATTAGTATTCTCGTCATAAATAACCCATAATTTATGACCAAAACCATCATCTGCTACAAAATCGTACTCTGGCTCTTGAGAAGTTACGATTTTATTTACAATTGCATCAATTTCATCAATCGCTTTATACGCAAAGAAGACAGGTTCAATATTTGCATTATTTGTATTTATATGCACCATTCTGTCATCTTCCTTAACTGGTCTTGTTAACTCATGTTTTCTTATAGTTCCATTAAAATAATCTTCACAAGCAGCAGCACCTACGATTCCATATTGTATTCTCTCACCCATTGTTTGAGCATAAATATAAAATCTTGCTTCATCATCTTTTTTAAGCCAGCCATTGTCTAAAAACATTTTATAATTTTGTTTAGACTTTAGATATACCTGTTCAGAATGTTCATCAACATCTTCATCACAAGTAATTTCGGCTCTTGTTATCTGTAATAATGAGTGTTTATTTCCTTTAGCCATCTCTCTGGCTTCTTGCGTGTTCATAACGTCGTATGGTAGGCAAGATAAATCTTTAACAATTTCTTTGGGCGGACGTATGGCTTTAAATGGTTTTACTACTGCCATGGTATTTTATTAATTAAATGTTTTACAATAATTCAGTTTATACAAGACTTAATGATTCACTCTAAAAGTTTCATCCCCTGAGATAAAATAGCTAACAATCTGTCTTGCAGCTGCTACTCCAGCATTAATATTAGCTTCTTCAGTCTGAGCTCCCATCTTTTTTGGTGTAAAAAAGTGTCGATTTGGATATTTTGCTGTGAATATATCAGTATTATTTGGTGATATATCTGATATATAGATAAAGTCATCACGCTC
>CAZHHH010000190.1:0-4326 GCA_964532085.1 uncultured Marinilabiliaceae bacterium | reverse complement strand
TTTCAACTTCATGGAGATGGTGAACCTGTACTTTTTTATTATAAAGATGAATATATAAGAGCTATAAATGTTGTGATGAAAAGGGATGTTGCTAAAGATCCCATATTCCAAGGGAAATTACCTTTAAACACTTACTTTGATTTAGCAACGCCTTATGGTTATGGTGGATTTTTGGTAGAAGGTGAGAAAAAAGAAGAAAATTTAAATGATATCTTCAATGAATATGATTTATATTGTAGAAATAATGGTATAATCAGCGAGTTTGTTAGATTTCATCCCGTTTTAAACAATAATACAGGATTAGAATCTACATATGATGTATTAACTATAGGCAAAACAGTATCAATAGAACTAAAATCAGAAGAGTATATTTGGAATAATTTAGTTAGAAGTAATCAAAACAAGATTAGAAAAGCCCAAAAATATGGTGTTGAAATATACTGGGGGCGCAACTCGGAATTAATGGATGAATTTATTGATATATATAATAACACAATGAACAAGGTCAAAGCTAAAAAATACTACTATTTCAATGAAGATTTTTATAATAGCATCTTAAATGATTTAAAATATAATTTTCTTATATTTTATGCTGTATATGAGGAAAAAAATATTGCTATGTCAATAATTTTATTTTCTAATCATCAAATGCATTGCCACTTATCTGCCTCTATTAAAGAATACCTAATTTATAAACCTACTAATTTATTACTATATGAAGCTGCTTGTTTGGGCACAAATAATGGCTACTCTAATTTGCATTTAGGTGGAGGATTGGGTGGCAAAAGAGATAGTTTATATAAGTTTAAAAAAACTTTTAATAAGAACTCAGATAATGATTTTTCTATCGGAAAAAAGATTTTTAACATGGAAAAGTATAATGAATTAGTTGAGATACGTATAAAGGAGGAAAGCTTTGATAAAAACATCTCTTTTTTCCCCATATACAGAGGATGAATCCGGATTTAGATGAGGATGTATATGATATTGGAAAGGGATATTCAAAAATGAAGATTTTATATGTAACAACAATTTCAGACACAGTTAATGCATTTTTAATTCCTCATATTAGAATGTTAGTTAATCTAGGGCATCATGTTGATGTAGCTTTTAATATTAAGAATCAAGTAAAACAAGAAATTATTGATATAGGATGTAATGTCCATGCTTTAGAATTTGAACGTTCCCCTCTTAATAAAGGCAATTATATAGCATATCGGAAATTAAAGAAGATAATACAAAATGAGAAATATGATTTAGTGCATACTCATACACCAATTGCATCAACCTGTGTAAGAATTGCCTGCAAAAACATGAAGAATACAAAGGTTTTTTATACTGCACATGGATTTCATTTTTCGAAAGGTGCATCACTTAAGAATTGGTTGGTTTATTATCCAATGGAGAAGTGGTTATCTAGATATACGAATTGTTTAATTACCATTAATAAAGAAGACTATAATACTACAATCAGCAAAAACTTTAAAGCTGACGAAATAAAAATGGTTCATGGAGTGGGTGTTGATGTAAATAAATTTGAACCTCAGATTATAGAGAAAAAGTTACAAACTCGTAAAGAGTATGGATACAAAGAAGACGGTTTTATTTTATTCTATGCGGCTGAATTAAATCATAATAAACATCAAGATTTGCTTATTGATGTAGTTAATATTTTAAAAGATAGGATTCCTAATATTAAATTGTTGCTAGCAGGAAGTGGATTATTAGAAAGTCAATATAAAGAACTGGCTAAAAAATCGGGAGTGGAAAATAATATTGAATTCTTAGGATATCGTAGTGATGTATCTAAATTATTAATGCTATCTGATATTGCAGTCGCATCATCTAGAAGGGAAGGATTACCCGTTAATGTAATGGAAGCAATGGCAACAGGTCTACCACTTGTAGTTACAAATGTAAGAGGACATCGTGATTTAGTCAAAGATGGAGAAAATGGATATGTAATTGGACTTAATGATGCAGAAAGCTTTGCCGGTTCTATAGAAAAACTTTATAAATATGATGAATTAAGAAGTAAGTTTGGTAAAAAAGGGTTTGAATTGGTGCAGAAGTATTCACTTGAAAATGTTCTTAAGGAAATGCAGGAGATATATGGGCTGTAATAATGATTATTCAACTATTGAAGAAATGTGTAGGGATTCTTGGAAGTGGGAAAGGAAGAATTCAAATAAGGAGAATTTCTGATGCATAATGAGATAAAAGACAGTAACATTTTAGAAAAACAAAAGATAATCATTTTTATGACAGCATTAACATCTATATTATTAAATCATTCAAATAAAGACTTTGGTATAAATTTATCTTTATCTGATATATTTATTTTTCTATCAATACTATTATTAATTATAAAAGGGGAATTTGTATTACCCAAATATCATACAATGTTTTTTTTAATTTTGAGTATTATATTACTAATGACTTCCGTTTTTTATTCTCCATTTAAATTTAATTTTATTATAAATTATAGTAGCATTACAAAAGATTATTTAAAATTATTAACATCGTTTTTGTTTTTTTTATTAGGATATAATATATCACGTTTAAATATAATGAAAATTAATATAAAGTGGTATTCAATTGGAGCAATGATAATAAGCTCTACAGGTTTATTGATGAAATTGCTTAATATCAATTATTTAAATAGCTTGATGTATTTTGGGAGTTCTAGATTTCGAGGATTAATGTCTGATCCAAACTATTATTCAATAGTACAGTGTACAGCCTTAGTCTATTTTTTAAGACAAAATAGTATTTTTAAAATAAAAAAGACACTTCTGTATGTGATGAATTTTATTTTTATTGCAATGTCAGGCTCAAAGACAGGAATGGTGACCTTAATAATCTATTCATTTTTTGTTTTTTTAGAGCATCAGTTAGTAAAGAAAAAATCATATAAATCAATAATTATTTCTTTGTTTTCAATATTTTTTTTAATTTTATCATTTCCGCTGCTAGTATATATATTAAATACGTTTTTAAATAAAATTTTAGCACTATTTCCGATATTTAAAAGGATGCAATTACTATTTGAAGACTTTTTTTCTGCTATAGTTCAAGAAGGATCAGACAGAGATGCTACATGGGGGAGTGCCATTGAAACAATTAGAGAATCTCCACTTGTTGGAGTAGGGCTTGGTTCCTATACAATCATTAACAGGACAATGTTCAAAGGCGGATCAGTAGCTCATAATACATATTTACAGATATTTGCTGAGTGGGGTGGAATTTTAGGGTTATTATTTTTTGGATATATTTTTTTAATAATAGCAAAGGTTATTTTTAAAGCAAAAAGTTACAATTATGACAGTGATTTATTTATTACAAGAGATATTGTGCTAATATTATTAATTGGCTCACTGGCCATATCATTAAATAATGCAAGGATGTTTTGGATGTTCTTGGGTGGGCTGGTGTATTATGTTTGCCGGGAGGATTTTTATGGATAATAAAAAAAGCAAGTATTTTACTAAAGGTATATTTACATTAAGCTTAGATACAGAGTTAGGATGGGGAATGATAGATAAGCCACTTGCATTAATTAATAACAAGGAATATTTCTATAATGCAAGAGGAGCAATAGATGGAATTATCGAGTTGTTAGAAAAATATGAAATAGCTGCCACTTGGGCAATAGTTGGATCTTTATTGATGGATAAACCTAACTTTGAAGACGAATTCATAGAGCATATAACAACAGATATAGATAGTAGAGTTAAGGAACAGTATATTGATTTGTTAAGCCAAGAAAAGATTTGGTGCGGTAAAGATATTATACAAAAGATAAAATCGTGTTCAATACCTCAGGAAATTGGTTCTCATAGTCATACTCATATTATTTTCGGCGACAAAACTGTGACAAGTGAAATGGCTTCTAAAGAGTTTATTGAAAGTTGGAAAATTCTAAATCAACAAAATGTAGAGCTAATAAGTTTTGTTTTTCCGCGTAACAGCATTAATTACCTAGGCGAATTAAAAAATTCAGGGTTCAAGGTCTATAGAGGAGTTCAATCATCATGGTATTTAAATATGCCTGAAAGGTTTAGAAAGATATTTCATATATTTGATCAATTATTATTTATTACTCCACCGGTTAGTTCACCAATATATCATGATGGATTAACAAATATACCGGCTTCTATGCTATATTTGCCTATGAATGGATTTAGAAAATTTATTCCATTAAAGAGTAGGATTAAAAAGGCTGAGAAGGGCATAAAAAAAGCTGTTGATAGAAAGCAAATATTTCACTTATGGTTCCATCCTTTCAATATAGCAACTAATCAAAAAAAATTATTATATGGATTA
>CAZHHH010000189.1:0-4396 GCA_964532085.1 uncultured Marinilabiliaceae bacterium | reverse complement strand
AATGCATTATTTAAAACGCCAAGTTCATTTTTTGAATCGGAATAATCTAATTCTAAGTTTAAATCACCGTGAGATAATCTATTTACTTGATTAATTGATCTTTCCAATGGTCGTCTTAATGTTTTGTTGATATATCGATAGAGTATTATACCTACAAGAAGGTTTATTGGTGTTGAAATGTATTGGGTAATTCCACCAACCATTACCTCTAACATACTTGTATAACTAACAAAAAGAACATAAGAAATAGTTAAAAAACTAAATCTAAACATAATTGAACGGCCAAATATTTTACGTAATAATAACCAAGCAACCGGGATAAAAGCTAAGTTTATAAGGCCTTGTACTAATATTTCACTCATTTTTAGGATTTTTAATTATAACAAAACAGGGCAAAAGTAATAAATACTTTTATTTTCTGGTGATTATATTTATTTATATGGGATGCAAGTATTTACTCACGCATATTAAATTCTTTATTATCACTTTAAATAATCATCATTATCAGAATTAAATATTATTACATAACTATTATTATTACTGCTATGAGTCATAAGAAGTTACATTTGTTAAATAATTGTGTAAAAAAACTATTTTTTTTAATTAAAATTATTGTTGTCCGATTAAAAATCTCAGATTCTTCGCTACGCTCAGAATGACATTGTGTTTTACAGGATTCTGTGTTGGTGGGGGTTGGTTTGCGGCTTTGCCGCAAACCAACCCCCACCATATACTTAACTAATTGATTGTCATTTCGAACGTAGTGAGAAACGAAGTTCAGCGAAGCTAAATCTCATCTATTTAGCTTTGTAGTTTTTTATCGGACAATAGTGAATTAAAATATTGTTATCTACAAAAAGATTATAGCTAGCTCTTGAAAATCTATATAAGAGAGTAGCTTTTTTAGAAAAAGTTATACCTAAGAGTAAAAACTATGCAAATTTAATTGCAAATTAATTTGAAACCAGATTGATATAATTTTCGTATGATTAGACTTTGTTAACATGCTATATTTAAAAAACAATAATGCCTAAAATTATAAAATTTAATAAACAGAAATTATTAAGAGTTTCTTTATTGGTTCTGTCTTATATGGCAATAGTTTTGCCTTTAGTAAATATACCATCAGCATTAATAATTCATTATTTTTCAATAATTACTGTAGGCTTTCTTGTTTATGCATTAATAAAAGATTTTAACAACAAATTTTATTACAACTTCGCTTTTATAGTACTTGCTGTACTTTTAGTTTCTTATAATACTGATATTATTACTCTGTATCACCTTTTAATAATTTTTTTACATGCAATAATTACTGTTTCATTACTTTTTTTTCTAAAAAACAGAAAAGGTGTTTTGCTGAATGCAGAAGTGACTAAGCTTTATTTCATATCCTCTGTTTTTACAGCAAGTATAATAACCGCTTTTATCTATAAGCTAATTTTAAATGTAGAGTGTAATTATTTTTTTGCTTAGATAACAGGAACTTTATTAGCTAATATAGTTATAGTGCCAACATTATTATTGTTAGAAAACACTAATATTGATACATTTAGGGTTCTGGAAGCCAAGAATATCTTTAAATTTTTAAGTGTTGTAATAACAATGATTTTGCTAATTGCAATTATTATGCTATCATTTAATATTCATAAATATCTATTCTATATATCACTTATCCTTGTGTTTTTTATGTTGTTACATTTTACAAGGTGTGTAAATAATGTAGCTCTGCCAATAATATTATTATTGTTATTTATTGGTGTTATATTTTTTATGTTAAAGCATGAAGAATTAATAAGAACTATTCCTACTTTGGTGGCTACTATTGAACTACAGACTATTGGATTGTTTGTTTTCGCACATTTTTTAGTTATTCATAAAAGAGATTTTATAAAAAGAGATCAATTAAAACAAGTTCTTATTGATGATGGATATATTAATATGTTCATCAATTTTAGAGCGACCAAATTTATTGTTAATGCAAATTCGGGTGAAATAATTGATGCGAATTTGGCTGCATCTAGATATTATGGTTATACTCTTGAGGAGTTAAAGGAAATGAATATTGGCGAGATTTGTATTTCAGGGAAAGAAGGAGTAAAGAATATAGAAAAAGAGATGAAGTCCGATACTATTTCTATAGAAACAAGGCATCGATTAAAAAATGGAGATATTAGATGGGTTGAGGTATATCCGAGTGATTTTACTGTGAATGAAAAAAAATTAAAACATATTATTGTCCATGATATTAATGATAAAAAAGAGGCTGAAATCGAATTAAATTTAGAAAAAAATAGATTTAAAGCTTTGTTAGGTATGGTGTCTAACTATACATATTCTGTGGTTTTTAATAAAGGAACACTCTGCCATATAATTTATGATGAGAATTGTTATAATGTTACTGGATATACTGCATCTGAGTTAAATTCTGATGTGAATTTGTGGTCAAAAATTGTTTATCCAGATGATTTATATATACTTTATGAGCAACATAAAATAATGCAGAAGGGAATTTCTCCAAAAGCAGTTGAGTATAGAATTATAAATAAACAAGGGGAACTTGTTTGGATAAAAAACTCTCCATTAGTTAAGTATGACAGCGTTAATAATCTCTATATTTTCGAAGGAGTTATTACAGATATAACAAAGCAGAAAACTTTAGAACTTAACAATTATAAGAATATTATAATGGCTCAAGATTATGAGCGTGAATACTTCTCCCAAGAGTTGCATGATGGTATTGGTCCCTTAATTTCTGTAGCAAAACTATATACAGATTTATTGTCTAAATCTGATAACAAATCTGATGAAGCTTCCATCATAAATTTGCAATCATTATTAGAAGAAGTTTCACAATCAGTTCGCGATTTGTCGAATAAATTAAATCCTGCTATTCTTGATAAACAGGGAGTTGTAGAAGCCTTAAAGCAATTTATAAGTAAAGTAAATCAGACAAATGCTATAAAAATAAATCTAGATAGTGAAAACTGGAAATTATTAGATGATTTTATAAAGAAAAATATTTATAGAATAATTACTGAGCTAATAAACAACACATTGAAGTATGCTAATGCAAATGAAGTAAATATATTTTTAAAGAATGAAAATGATATAATTGAAGTTGAATATAGCGATGATGGAAAGGGGTTTGATATAGAAGAGGTGCAAAAAAAATCAAAAGGTATGGGCTTGTCTAGTATAAAAAATAGGCTTTCTGCACTAAATGGAGATATGAAAATTGTTAGTGAGAAAAACAGAGGAGTTCAAATTAAAATCACGATAAACACACGCATAAAAATATAAACTAAAATGATTAAAATTGTTATAACCGAAGACCATAAGATGTTTCGAGAAAGTCTCCGAACTATATTGTTAAAAGCAAATATTGCAAAAGTTATTGGAGAGGCTTCCAATGGAAAAGAGCTATTGGAATTACTGCCTAATGTAACTCCAGATATAATATTAATGGATATATCAATGCCAGTTATGGATGGTGTTGAGGCGAGTAGATTGGTGACAGAGAAGTATCCAGAGATGATAATTCTTGCATTGTCCTCTTTTTCAGATGCTCAAAGCTATTACAAAATGACACAAGCTGGAGTTAAAGGTTTTGTATTAAAAAGCTCAAGTCTTGATGAATTGGAACTTGCTATAAATGAGGTTTATAATAATCGAAGTTGGTTTTCTCAAGAGTTGCTTCAAAATGTTATTAAAGAGCAAGTTAAAGTTGAGAAAAAGGTTGCAATTAATGATTTGTCAGAGCGCGAACTTGAAGTTATTGGTTTAATATGCGAAGGTGATACTAACAATCAAATTGCAGAAGCTCTTAATCTTAGTGTAGATACTGTAAAGTGGCATAGAGCTAATATAATGTCAAAAACTGGATGTACTAATGCAGCATCATTGGTTATTTATGCTATTAAAAATAAAATTATAAATTTTGAATAGAGGCAGATAATAGTATTTTATTATTGTAATTTTATCACTTATAAAAAATTTAAACCAATAGATAATAAGTGGAATTAAGTTACATATTGCTCTTTTTTGCAAGTTTTTTGGCTGCAACTGTTGTACCTTTTAGTTCAGAAGTGATTTTGTCCGCTGTGTTGATTGCTGGTTTTGACCCCATTTTGTCATTAACTGTAGCTACAATTGGCAACTGGCTTGGCGGAATGTCTTCTTATGGTCTTGGTTGGCTTGGTAAGTGGGATTGGATTGAAAAATATCTAAAAGTTCCACAAGAAAAAATTTTAAATCTTCAAAATAGAATAGAAGGACACGAGAGGTGGATAGCTTTTCTATGTTGGTTGCCCTTTGTTGGTGATGCTTTAGCAATAGCATTAGGTTTTTTAAGAACTAATTTATTTCGAACTGCATTTTGGATGTTGATTGGGAA
>CAZHHH010000188.1:0-4406 GCA_964532085.1 uncultured Marinilabiliaceae bacterium | reverse complement strand
TTGACTACCTATATTTCATTCGTCTCCAAATTGGTATCCATAAGCCGAAGAGTAGAAGTATCGCTAATGGTGCAGCGATGTTTAGCCATCTCCATTTTGCTAGTTTGTTTTCTGTCAACATCTCTCGATTTATAAGCCTAAGAGTATGTTCTCTATTTCTGAGTGCCATCCACCCTTTATCATCAGATAAATAGTTTATTGCATTTATCACAAACTGTTTATTTCCAAATGTTTGCCCACTAAACTCATCATAGCCTAATCGTCCGATTTGTGGTTGGGAGGAGTGTCTAAACCTGACTTCATTCTTAATAATATCACCATCTGCAACAACAACAATTTTTGTATTTTCACTCTCTCTTTTTAATTCCGCAGGATTGAAATCAACACCAGGGGGAATTGGTCGGTTGGTATATAATGACTGAAAAACACCCTCAACAGCAACTGCAACAGGTACTCGCGAATAGTTAAATGCTTCTGGAGTTGGTTGTTCATTTATCATTGCCATTGAGACATATATTGGCGTTGGCATACGGCGAGAATATCTTCCTGTTTGAAGTAAAATATCTTTATGCAAATTAACATTTGCCCCAACAGTATCTATTGAACTGGCAAATTCTGCACGAACCACATTCAAATTTCGAGTGATTGGATGATTTAAATTAGTATTTAAAAGTGGATGAAACATCCAAGGCATCGGAACAATTTGGGGCTGTTCGCCAACATCTGCAACATTTATTGGCACATAAGCCGCTTGCATATCTTGAACAACTTCAGGATTTATTCTAACGCCATATCTAAATAACATATCCGCAATATTAAGCTCCTGCGCCAAACCCACTGTATGCGATGAAACTTGCAGGCTATCTGTAGTTATATTCACCGCATCAACTAACCAAAAAAGTGAACCGCCACGCATTAAATATTGGTCTAAAATAAATTTATCTTTTTCTGAAAATGGTTTTGTTGGTTTTGCAATTATAACAGCATCATAATCATCTAATATATAAGGATTTGTATCTATCGAACCTCTATCAACTTGAAAATAGTTAGATAATTCGTGAGTTGTTTCATAAACATCCCATTCATCCAACTCGCCGTGTCCCTCTAAAAATGCGACTTTTGGAGTGTCATCAATTATCAATTTACGGACAGCATCTACAATTTTGAACTCTAAATTCTCTACTGAAATATTGAGATTTTCAGCACCTGATTTACCAGGAATATTTTCTAATAAAGTGATAGCCACCTCTGCATCTCCCGAAGCTAAAATAGCATAAGGGTAAACCTTAGTCTGAATTTTACGACCGTCAGATTTTGTCTCAAAAACGGGGATATAATCCAATCCAAAAGCATCTAAATCCTCCAAATATTCAGGATTTTTTGATAAGTCAATAGCTTCAAAATAAAATTCTTTTTTTGAATATTGTTTTACCTCACTTAACATCTCAAAGGTAGCCTTTGAAAGTCGCTCAAACCCAACATTCAAATCTCCTTTTAAATAAACTTTTACATAAACATCATTATCCAAGCTACGCATAAAATCCTTTGTAACAGTGGAGAGTGTATATCTTTTGTCAGACGTTAAATCCCATCTAAAGTAAAACTTTGATGAAAGAGCAAAAAGAACAACTAAAGCTATTATGATATATAATAACTGAATTATTTCATTTTTTTTGCTATATCTATTTTTCATTTTTGAATTTTTCATATTAAATCCTTGATAATTAACTTACCATCTCTTTTTTGTAATAGCCATTTTTGTAAGTGCTAAAAAAACAATTGAAACCCCAACAAAATAGAGCAAATCACGTGAATCTACAACTCCCCTACTGATTGATTGATAATGCTCTTCGATGCCAAATTGCACTAAAACAGAACTTATGGACTTTAATGCAGGAATGGTTGCTAGAGAATCAAAACCACTATAAAAGACAAAAGTAATGGCAACTGAAATTACAAAAGAGACAATTTGATTAGAAGTTATTGAAGATGCAAAAAGTCCAATTGAGGTGTAGATAGCCCCAAGCAAAAACAGTCCTAAATATGAACCCCATATTGCACCGTGGTCAATATTTCCAACTGGTTGCGCCATTTTATGTAAAGAATAAAAGAAGACAAAAGTTGGCAATATAGATACCACCACCAATACAAGTCCTGCTAAATATTTACCACCTACTATCTCCCAATCACTAACTGGTTTTGTTAATAATATTTCAAGAGTACCGCTCTTTTTTTCATCTGCAAAAAGGCGCATCGTTACGGCTGGAACCAAAAATAGAAATACCCAAGGTGACAACCAAAAAAGTGGTTCTAACGAAGCATACCCACTCATTGGTATATTCATCTGTCCAGGAATTATCCATAAAAAAAGTGATGTTACCAATAAAAACAATCCTCCAACTAAATAGCCCGTAATTGAGCTAAAAAATAGGATTATCTCTTTTTTGAAAAGTGCATACATAATTATTAACTATTTCTATTATTCAAATCTTCCCACATAAGCTGAGCTGTTTTTTTACTACTGCCTGGTTCACCCATTATTTTTCTCAACTCATCATAATTTTGTAACATTTTAGAGCGATATTCTGCATCGTTACATATTTTATCAAGCTCATTTCTCAATGTTTCTTGCGTTAGTTCTTCTTGAAACAGCTCTTTTACAACCTCTCGCCCCATTATTAAATTAACCAACGACACAAAAGGGACTTTAATAATAATCTTTTTTGCAATAAAAGAGGCAATTTTTCCACCCCACATTTTATAACAAACCACCTGTGGCGAGTTTAATAAACCTGCCTCAAGTGTGGCTGTGCCAGAGGTAACAAGCGAAGCATAAGAGTGAGTTAATAAACTATAAGCTTCATCAAAAAGAACCTTAACTTGAGGATTGTTATCAATATATTTCTTATAATTTTCAATAGTAAACGAAGGTGCGCCAGCAATTACAAACTGATATTCAGGAAAAAACTGAACTACATTCAGCATTTCAGGTAAAAGTCGCTCAAGCTCTTCCTCCCTACTACCTGCAAGAAGTGAAATAATTGGTTTTTCATCAAGATTTGTTCTTTTTCTAAAATTTTCAATAGTTTCATCTTGATTTTCACGTGCAGAAAGTGCGTCTAATGTTGGATTTCCTGAATATACTACTGGCACATCGTATTTTGCATAAAAATCTGTTTCAAAAGGCAGAATTGTAAAAACCTTATCTATATACTTTTTAATTTTATGCACTCTCCCTTGATTCCACGCCCAAATTTTTGGTGCGATATAGTAATAAGTTTTAAATCCTGCATTTTTTGCAAATTTTGCAATTCGCATATTAAAACCCGGATAATCAACAAGTATCACAACATCAGGCGAATAAGCCACAATATCCTCCCTGCATTTTTTAAGATTTTTAAAGATAGAAGAGAGATTCATCACAACCTGAAACACACCCATAAAAGCTGTATCTTTATAGTGAGCGACCATTTCTCCGCCTTGCTTTGCCATCAAATCACCACCCCAAAATCTAAATTTAGCATCTTTATCAATAATTTTTATCTCTCGCATCAAATTTGAAGCATGCAAATCTCCAGAAGGTTCGCCAGCAATGATATAATATTTCATCGATAATCTTTTTCTTATTACTATTTATCAAAAATATAAAAAAAATACTACTGTTCGATTTATTTTATGAGATTCTTCATTTAGTCTGTTTTCTTTGTCTTCCGAACATCTTTGGGGTACCAAGACTAAATGAATGCAAATCAACTACATATCAAGACAGCCATCCGTTTCTAGATATCCCAATCTAGAGCTCAAAAAATAGTATAAATATGTATTTTTTCAAGCTGGTTTAAAATATTACTATTAGTACAACCCACTTTGGGGTTGGTATTAACAGATTATTAGCCCCATAATAAATTATGGGGTTAATAACATATAACACCATTCGGTGTTGATGTATACAACGTGTTTTTTGTATATTTCAATTTTACGTATTGAAAATCACCCCCTCGCCTGCGACGAGACACGCAATGTGGGTTGAATGTGACAAGTCAGATACATATCACGATGTTCATCTGTTTCTGCGTGTCCCAATGCGGAAGTCAAGAATTTTAGAGATTCTTCATTACGCCTATTATGAATATGATTACTATTTAATATCAATGAAAAAAGGGTGCTAATTTTACTTAACACCCTTTTTTATTAAAATATTTTGAAGACCTATTTAGTTAACTCATCTAAATAGTTTATAAATTTCTCTCTTGTATTTATTTTTTTCTCTGATTCTACTGCAGAAGTAACCCAAATCTCTAGATAATTAGTTGGTTTAGAAACCATATCATAATATATTTTTCCTCTCTCAACTTTTTCAAAATCTTCTGGATTAAATATTACTGCAGCTCCAATCTCTCTTGAAA
>CAZHHH010000187.1:0-4458 GCA_964532085.1 uncultured Marinilabiliaceae bacterium | reverse complement strand
CTTCAAATAACTCTCTACATAATCTTGCAGAGTTTCATAATAATTCTCTTGTGTTTCGAGCCAACTACGTTGCGCTTCCAAATAATCAACAACTGTTGTTCCACCCTTTAAATATGCAGTTCTTACGTTTTTTAATATTATTTCAGACTGCTCTAAAAGTGGTTGATAATCCTCAAAGTTTTGCTTATTTAAATAGTAGTTCGAGCGTGCAATATTCACCTCTGAATCTATTTTATTTTTTGTAAAATGTAATTCGTGCTGAACTTGCTCATTTATAATATGTGACTTTTTAATCTCTCCTTGGTTTCTATCAAAAAATGGCAAGTCAATAGAAAAAGATAATCCTAAAAATGGAACAGCCGTTTGATGATTCCACACTACACCAATCTCAGGCTGTGGATATGCAAAGGATTTTTGAGTTTTAATATTTCTTTCACTCCACGTCTCAATGGTTTTCAACTTTTGAAAATCTGCTCGATAATCAGTTGCATTATTAAAAATAGAGTCATCATTAATAACTAAGCTAATAACAAAATCCAAATCACCATCTGCTTGAATTTTATCAGTTTTTCCTAAAAGATTACCAAATTCAATCTGTGATTTTTCTGTCAATAGTTTAGACTTTTTATATTGCATATCAAACTGTTTAGACATCAGCTCTATGCGCAAATAATCAGTATGGGTAATTACCTCATTCTCAAACTTTTTCTGATTTAGATATTTAAGTGAATCACTATTGACTTTTGCAGTTTCCAGCAACTCTTGTTGCATCTGTAGTGTCCAAACCTCTACCCACTTTTCAGCAATTTCGAAAAGTATTTCCCTTTCAATATCGCTATAATTTTGCTCTTCAATTTTAACACTCTCTTGAGCCAAACCAATTTGGTTTTTTCTCTGCCCAAACCACTGAATTGGTTTAGACAATTCCCACAAAGTTTCTCGATTTTGAGAATTCCCCCACCTTGTGCCAAGTGCATACTCTTTTGAATCAACAATTTGAATTGACTCAAAATTAAAATTGAAATTTGGACGTAATTTTGCAGATATTAAATCTGACTTTGATATTTCTATCTCAAGCTGCTCTGAAACTAGTGTAGGTGAATGTTTTTTACCATAGCTTAACGCATCTTTCAAAGTATAAACATCTTGAGAAAAAGAATTTGCACCAAACAACAGAAATAAGAATACTATTTTATTGAATAAATTCATTAATTTCATCCTTAAAATGTTAGTATAACTGACAAATATGACGAATTTGAATTCAAATAGCAACTTTATTTTATTCTAGAAACGAATATAAATCTGCAATAGTAAAGCTTAACTGAAAATCATTGTCAACAAAAACCTTGTATTCACTATTATCTTTTAAATCAGGCATAGAGAAGAAAAATGCTTTATATTTCTCATTAACCGACGAACTATAAATCTCTCCTTCATCATTCTCAATAGATAAAACAGTTTCTTTATTAACTATATCTTTCAAATTAATTATTGCAATATTCTGTTCTGAATTTTCTATTGGTAACAAAATCATATCTTCTGGTTGAGTAGCAAAAATAGTTCCATCTTTTACAATCAAATTCTCTTTTACATCAAGAGCTTTATCACCACCTTCAGGAATGTGAATTATCAACTTACCACCTTCCATAACAAAAGTATCAAATGCATCAACTCCATCATCCATAGCGGTTATATTAATTTTTCCACCTTTTATATAGAGATGAGACTTCTTCAACTGATCATCAATCAATGCAGTAGATTTCAACTCTGGCTCTTCTTCGTCTAAAATATTCAAACCATCAGTTAATGCATTAATATTAATATCACCACCTTGAATATTTATAATATTTCCTTCAAGTCCATCTTTACTTATTAAAACATTTATTTCACCATCAGTTACTCCTAGTGCTACATTTGCATGCATGGCATCGTCACCTGTGGATAAATCAAAGACCCCTCCATTTATAGAGATTATTCCTTTGCTATTTAAAGCGTCATCAGCTGCATCGATAACAAAACTACCGCCATCAATAACTATTGCGTCATTAGCTTTTAATCCCTTCAATGACAAATCTTCAACGTTATCAAAAGTATGACCTTCACCTGATAAAATAGTAATTTTACCATCAGAAATTAACAGATCTGTTTCAGCTTGTATTCCATCTCCACCAGAAGTTATATTCATTTCTCCTGATTTCATATAAAAATATCCTCTTTGCGGATCTTTGTCATCAAATATTTTTATACCGTCATCTAGTGCTTTAATTTTTAATTTTGCATTGTCAACTATCAGATAATCTTTTATTTGCATTCCATCATCAACTCCATAAATAGATAGTTCGGCATCTTTAATAACTAAACCGTCTTTACCACCAATGGCATCATTAAATTTACCAGTTACTGTCAACTTTCCAGTTCCACAAATAGTGAAATCATCTTTGCCAAAAAGTGTAGCATTTGGCTCTTTGTCTTCAGGTAAATCATAAATATAATTATTAAAATCAGATAGATAATTATCACTATTTTCAGCTAAAATAATTGTAGTTGTTTTACAGCTTTTAATAAAAAAAGGCGATCCATTTTTATATGTAATATCAATATTATCTAAAACGATTTGAACCTTTTCTTCTTTATCAACATCTACTATAATCCTACCATCAGCACTATATCCAGACAAATGATAAACACCTGGTTTTGATATTAATACTGCCTTGTTATTATATGATGCACCATCACCATTTATGACAGCATTGTTCTCTGAAAACAGAATAGTTGTCATGTTTGAGGCATCATAGACAACATCTTCATCTTTAAAATGACTTTTTTTCTTATTTTCCAAAGCCTCATAAACAGTATATTCACTTACTTCTGGCTTTATTTCTTCTTTTTCGATAATATCATCTTCTACTTTGCTATTGCAACTAACAATAAAAAAGAGTAAAAATAATAGAGCTGTTATTTTGTTTATAGTTTTCATAATTTAATTTTTAAAACTGTGCCAATAATATCATAATTATCAGGATTTTTGGCGTTATGCTCATTCTCCTTTTGGTAATATAAATCAATTGTAAACATTTTACTTATCTTATATTCTACTCCCAGAGACCACCGGGTTTTATCTATTTCATTCTTTTTAGGATGGTTTACAAGATATTTGAATTGTCCATTAAGATATGCAGTTAAAGATAAGGGTTTTATTTTATAAGCTACCTCTCCTTTTGTACGTAAAGCATTTTGTGGTGTATATTTTCCACTTTCAACACTCTTATTATAATATGTAGATTGGAATCTTTCTCTCACATAAAATGAGAAATCCCCAATTTTGCGTCTATATCTTAAATATAAATAATATCTATGTCTATTTGCATAAATATTTTTTGAAATATCATGATTATAAATATGATGATAAGCAGCACCACCATTAAATGATTTGCTTATTGAATAATCGACTTCTAACGTATTGCCTAATCTTCCCAAAGCACTTTCTGTAAGATTATACCTTGTTTCATGTTCAAGCCTAACAGTGGTTTTTTTATTAATTTTTTTATCAATTTTCACCGATGGCCAAATCATTGTCTCAGTAGTACTTTGTCCCAATATCATATTTGCAACCATTGCAAACATGACCACAAAAAATAATTTTCTCATTTAAGAATATTTATTTTAAGATCTATCTCTAAATTTTCTAGAAGTATTTTGGTCTGCACTTTCAAAATCCTCACTTTTATAATAAAGTCTTAAAATTGCTGTATCCCGTAAAAAGTCTATACTCCCAATCTCAACTCTTTCAATATCTATTCCTGTTCTCTCCTTTAGGTCTGCCATTAATTCATCCTGTCTATCAGGTTTTATTAATTCTATTTTTTCATAGATGATACTTTTACTTGAAACATGTTTTAAAAAATAGCTTGACTCCATTCCCCAACTCACCAATATAAATAATATATTAGTTAATATTAGTTCAGGATAGCCAATATGCTTTTCAAGTGCATTTATAACTGATATACCAATAATCATAAAAAGATAAGTCATCTCTCTAACTGGCAACGTATCTGTTCTATATCTTAATATTCCAAAAATTGCAAACAATCCTAAAGCAAAGCCAACTTGAATTTTCACTGTATCCAGCAAAAATAAGAGCATAAAAATTGTTGAACTAGTTAGTATAAAACTAAAAAAGTAATCTCTTCTTTTTGAACGTGGATAATAAAAAAATCTAATTATACCTGCTGTTACTATTAGGTTTGCAAGAAAACGTAATAATAAGTTTGATATACTAAACCAATTTAAGTCCCATAAATTTGGCGTATTTACAATTTCAGCCACTGTTTCTGTCATTTCTAAATCAAACATCGTTGTTTATTTTTCAAGTTTATTTATTATAAATCTATTATTTATTATTTTTTCATATTGTCTAACTCTAGCACGGTATCTGTTAGACTTTACCTCATCAAAAAG
>CAZHHH010000186.1:0-4468 GCA_964532085.1 uncultured Marinilabiliaceae bacterium | reverse complement strand
TTTCACTAAAATAAACAAAATAAATTAATTATGAGCAATTACGGATATACATTTATATTAATTATTAAAACTATAAAACTTAAACAAATATTATATAAGATAAGATTTTACTCCACAAATTGTTCTCCATAAAGACATTGTCTTATAGAGACCGCAATAATTTATTTATATAAAAATTCCTTTTGAGGATTATTTCGTTACTTAAGAAGTTTATACTCAATTACTATTATTTGATAATTTGAGAAATATCAAACATTCATTTATAAATATAATAAATCAACTATTTTTCAAGTTGAAAACCTACCAACTCCAAATGCTCCCAATATGATGGATATGATTTAGTAACAACTCCTTCATCCAATATTGCAAATGGTTCTGCACGTAATACTGCTGGAGCAAAAGCCATAGCCATTCGGTGATCTTCATAGGTTTTCACCTCAATATTTTCAATTGCTTCTGTTTTTTCACCATCCCACATAAGATTGTCCTTATTATTAGTTGTGAGTTTATATCCAAATTTTGCCAACTCATTTACCAAAGCTTGAATTCTATCTGTCTCTTTTATTTTCAGTGTATGTAACCCTGTGAGATTATAAGTAATTCCTAAAAATGCACATGTCACAGCAAATGTTTGAGCTAAGTCTGGTTCATTGCTAAAATCATATTTAAAATGCTTGATAGTCGCCCCAACATTAGTGATTTGCAATCCACGTTTACTAAATTTTGACTGAACTCCCAACTGTTCAAAAAGATTACGCACTTCAGAATCACCTTGCCAGCTATATCTATCAAGACCTTTAAGAATCACAGAATCACCTATTTTTCCCAATGCAATAATTTCATACCAATAAGATGCAGCACTCCAATCTGCCTCCACTTTTGTGGGAATTGGCGTATAATCTTGCCTTGGAACGGTAATTACGTTATCTACCCATTGACATTTCACACCAAAACTCTCCATCTGTCTAAGTGTCAAATTAATGTATGGCCTCGAAGTTATATCGCCTGTTAATTTTAACACCAAACCATTTTCCATATATGGCGCAATCATTAAAAGTGCCGAAATGTACTGACTGCTTACGCTACCTGAAATTTCCAACTCGCCACCTTGAATTGCACTCCCAAATATTCTCAAAGGTGGGAAACCTTCCTTTTCAATATATTCAATTTTTCCACCAAGGGAATTTATAGCATCGACCAAAACGTGAATTGGTCGTTGTTTCATTCGTTCGCTACCTGTGATAGTCCACTCACCCACTATTTTTGCCAAATAAGCTGTTAAAAACCGCATAGTAGTCCCAGCTGCGCCAATATCAAAATCGTTACCATTGCTATTAAACACATCTGTCATAGCCTTTGTATCATCACTATCAGATAAGTTTTTAATAGCATGAGGGCTATAGCTTAAGGCATTCAAAATGAGCAATCTGTTACTAATACTTTTTGATGTAGGTAAATCTATTTCTACGTTTTCTATATATTTTGGAGACTTAACAATAAGTGTCATCTTTAAGAGTAAATTTTATGAATTTATATAATATTTTAGAGCTTCCTCAACCTCATTCTTTTCACAATGAGTATTTATTGCAACTTCGCCACATTCTTTCATCAAAGTGAAATTTATATTACCACCTTGATTCTTTTTATCGTGAGAAATTGTCTTATGAAGCCATTGAAAATCTGACTCATCAAAATCAAACTTTCCATATACTTTATTGATATATTCTGTTAGCTTTTTTAAAATCTCTAATGGAAAACCCAATTTTTTATGAGCTAAATAAAGTTCTGGAATTAGGCCAAAAGCAACAGCATAGCCGTGCAAAACAGGATTTTTTCTTTCCAGAGCCAAACTTTCAAAAGCGTGACCAATTGTGTGCCCAAGGTTCAGTGCTTTTCTAATGTTTTTCTCGTGTGGATCTGTTGTTACATAGTGGTCTTTAATTTTTATAGATTTTGCAACCAACTCTTTAAGTTCTTCAAAATTTGGATTTTCAATGTCAAAACTCAATGTTTCATCTAGTAGCTCATCACTCTCTAAAATTGCGTGTTTTATCATCTCTGCAAAACCAGAAATCAAATTTTCACTATCGAGAGTTTTTAGCAAATCTATATCCACAAGCACCTTTTTTGCTTGCATAAAAGAGCCTATTTCATTTTTGTATCCGCCAAAATTGATTCCCGTTTTTCCCCCAACAGAGGCATCTACCTGCGCTAACAGGGTTGTGGGAATATTTATAAAATCTATACCCCTTTTAAAAGTTGCTGCAGCAAATCCTCCAAGGTCACACGGCATTCCACCACCCAAATTGAGCAATAAAGAGTGACGACTAGCACCTTTCTCAACTAAAAACTGCCATACTTTCTCTAAAGTGCGCACATCTTTATTTTCATCACCTGTGCCAATTACTATCGTATTCTCTTCGGATATATATTCGATATCTTTTATTAACGGAAAGCAAAGTTTAAATGTACTTTCATCTGTTAATATAAATATTTTCTCATTTTTATAAGGAGCAATCAGTTCAGCAACATCATCCACAAATGACTCAGCCATATAAACTGATGTCTCTTCTGTATTTAGAAACTTCATTTTAATTCTAATTTTAATATGAATAAAAATCGATTGCAAAAATAAGACAATAAACTGAATCTCTGATGTTTTTTTAGTTATAAGTAGGTAAAGATTGATTTTGGTATTAATATATTTAAAAATCTTTTGTAAGTTTATCCTAAATTTTGTTTTTTGCAGATGTTCTAAATAGAAATTATAATTTTATGAATAATAAAAGTATCTCAAGTAAAATATTACGCATTTTTGCTTTTTCGTGGATTTTTCTTTTGGGCTTATTCGTTGCTTCTTTATTAGTTAAAATTGATGTGCCTATTATCATTCCAATCTTTTTAGCAATAATAACATTTGGTTTTGCAATTATTTTTGGTGTAGGTGGTTATTACTATGTTGAAATGAGCGTTGAAGCCAACAAATATCTTCAAGTTAGATATTTTAATTTATCACCAATTGGTAGAAATTTCAAAGCTTTTAATATTGATTTAGATAAATTTCACAATTTTGAAATTAATAAAAAAGGATATTTTTATTTTATAAATCTATTTGAAAAATCAGAGAGAGGCGTTGCCAAATATCCCACAATTGGAATGACAGCAATGACGATAAAGGAGCGAAATGCTTATGCTGAATTTCTTACCACATTAAAAAAATAATTTTATTATAAACTTTAACCTGTTTAACCTTGAATTCTTCTTTAAAATATCAAATAGCATTAACACTTCTAAAAGGCGTTGGACCTGTTTTAGCAAAATCTCTTATCTCCTATTTTGGTGATGTAGAATCTATCTTTGACAGCGAACGTGATTTTCGACAAGTTCCAAAAATTGGAGCGAAACTGGCTGATAGAATTCACTCATCAGGAATGCAGGATGCCTTAAACCGTGCCGACGAAGAGGTGGAATTTGTTATAAAAAATAATATAAAACCTCTGTTTTTTACAGAGCCCGATTATCCTAAACGTCTTTTAAATTGCGAAGATGCGCCACTACTGATATATACAAGGGGAAATAGCTCTTTCAACCAGACAAAAATATTAAGTATTGTAGGAACAAGAAAACCTACAGATGATGGTATAACTTTATGCGAAAAATTTATTGAGGACCTTGCTGTAAGGCATCCCGGCACAATGATAGTTAGCGGATTAGCTTATGGGATTGATATTTGCGCTCATCGTGCAGCACTGAAAAATAACTTGCCGACTGCTGCTGTATTGGCGCACGGCTTTAATGAGATTTATCCCCCAATTCATACCAAAACAGCCATTGAAATTGAAGATAACGGCGCACTAATTACTGAATTTATCTCTTCTGCCTTTCCAGACAAGCCCAACTTTGTGAGGCGTAACCGCATTGTGGCTGGTATGGCCGATGCAGTATTGGTGGTAGAATCTGCGAAAAAAGGCGGTTCATTAATTACTGCGCAAATTGCATCTGGATATAACCGCGATGTTTTGGCATTTCCGGGAAGAGTCAATGACAGAACATCAAAGGGTTGCAATCATCTTATTAAAACCAATGTTGCTGCATTGGTTGAGGACGTTAGCGATATGGAATATGTTCTCGGGTGGGAACCGATAGATAAAAAGAAGATAGTTTCACAACCCACGCTTTTTGCAGAGCCCGAAACACCACAAGAAAAGGCAATTATTGATGTACTGCTTGTTGAAAAGGAGATGAATCTTAATCTTTTGGTTATAAAAACTGGAATTCAAGTGGGGAAATTGTCAGCAATACTATTAAATTTAGAATTTAAAGGGATGGTTAAAAGTCTTCCGGGTGGGATTTTTAAGATTATATAATATTAAGGGGTTGCCCACAGATCTCGCAGATTACCACAGATTTTTTACCGCAAAGGGATATTCTCTAATGGAACACAGATTACGCTAATTACGCAGATGTT
>CAZHHH010000185.1:1365-4530 GCA_964532085.1 uncultured Marinilabiliaceae bacterium | reverse complement strand
AAAACTTTATATTATATGGGAGTTAAAAAATATTATTATTAATTATTTTTTCCTTATTTTTACAAGTGAAATAAAAACGATATTCCTGTGATAGAAGATTTTTTTAAATATCTTACCGTTAGTCCAGAAGATAAACAATGGGGACTTAGCTTTACTGTTGTTGGTCGAAGTACAATAGAACCTAATGAGAAATATCCACCAGTCGAACATCCTACAGGTTATTTCTTCAATTGGAAATCGGGAAGAGTACTTTCAGAATACCAAATAAATTATATAACTCAAGGTGAAGGTGTTATTGAAACTAAAAAAGGTGTTTTCTCAATAAATCCAGGAACTATCATTTTAATTCAACCAGGTATGTGGCATAGATATAGGCCAAATAAAGAGACTGGGTGGACAGAAAATTATATTGGGATGGAAGGAGATATAATAAAAAGAGTTTTTAAAAATAAAATCTTAAATGGAAAGCAACCAATAATTAATTGTGGTTTAAAAGAAGACCTTATCGACTCTTATGATTATATCTTTAAATTAGTACAGAAAGAAAAACCAGGATATCAACAAATTGCATCAGGCTCCGCTTTGCGACTGTTAGGATTAGTAGTATCTTATGTTAAAAACAAAGATTTTAAAGGCCTGCCAATTGACTCATCTATGGAAGAGGCAAAATTCTATATGAGAAAAAACTTAAGTCAAAACATTGATTTTACAGAGCTAGCGTCATCTTTGAATTTAGGATATTCTTATTTTAGAAAGATGTTTAAAAAGCATACAGGTGTATCTCCAGGTCAATATCATATGCAACTTAGATTGATGAAAGCCAAAGAGTTGTTATTATCTACAAATATGCCCATAAAGGAAATATCGTTAGAGATAGGTATGGATTCAATACACTATTTTAGTCGATTATTTAAGAACAAAATGGGAGTTCCACCATCTGAAATTCGCAAGAATTTATCACCATCTGACACTTGATATATAAAAATTAAGAAAAATTATAAAAATTAGCTCTTTTTTCATAAAATAAACATTTTGACCACCTAAATTGGTTAAATTGTATACATTCTGACTGTGAATATTTGTTTAAAATTGTAACAATAATCTACTTATTTATGTATGGGATTAGTTGAATCCTAAAAATGTTTAAAATATGAAAAGAAAATTTGTCAAGTGTTTAGCACTATTTGCTTTTGTTTTTTTAGCACATATTGCTTATTCGCAAAGCACCAAAACCATTATTGGTGTGGCCTCAGATCAAATGGGTTTACCTTTGCCAGGGGTTAATGTAATGGTAAAAGGAACTACAATGGGAGTCATTACTAATGATCAAGGTATGTTTTCCATTGATGTTGAAGCAGCAGAAGATAAAACATTAGTTTTTTCTTTTATAGGTTTTGAATCTCAAGAGGTTGAGATTGGTAATCAGACTTCGTTTAATATCACTATGATGGATGACTTTATCGGTCTTGATGAGGTTGTTGCAGTTGGATATGGAATTGTTCGACGCAGAGACTTAACAGGTGCCGTAGGCTCCATCGACTCAAAAGAAATTGCAAAAGTAACTACAAGTAATGCAATTCAAGCCATTCGAGCAAAAATACCAGGTGTTGATATGCAACAATCAAGTGGTGAAGCTGGTTCTGGCGTAAGTATTAATCTACGTGGTAATCGTTCACTTTCTGCATCAAATTCACCATTAATTATAGTAGATGGTATTGAATATGGATCAACTATTGATATTAATCCATCTGATATTGAGTCTATTGACGTGTTGAAAGATGCATCGTCAACAGCTATTTATGGTAGCCGTGGTGCCAATGGTGTTATAATTATCACAACAAAGAGAGGTAAAGCTGGTAAAACAGTTGTAAACTTCAACTCTTATCTTTCTTCAAACAGACCAACTCACATACCACAAGTTATGTATGGTAAGAAAGAGGTTCAAAGATTGATTGATAAAGCAAATTATCAAGCTGATGCAGGCTCAGGTGATTGGGGCTCAAGCAAACTATCTGTAGCTGAAGTTTTGACAGAGAGTGGTTATGACTTTACAGAAATGGATGTCTATAATAATAACTCTTATACAGATTGGTTAGATATTATTCTTCAAAATGGATTAACTCAAAATTATGAGGTGTCAGTTGCTGGAGGTGAAGGAAATACAAACTTTATGCTTTCAGCTGGTGCTATGTTTGAAGAGGGACTGATGAAAAATGATAAACTTGATAGATATAACGTTAAATCTAATATCGATCATAAAATTAATGATTATGTAAAAGTTGGAACAAGTCTGTTATATACATATAGAGATCATGATTCACGTCAGTCAAGTGTATTTGGTCAAGCTTTAAAAATGTCAACTATTGCACATGCATACGATAAAGAAGGTGAAATTATTGAAACACCAAATCCACGATATGCAGCTCATGTTAATCCACTTATGGATGAGAAAAAAGGTGCATTTCAAAGAAATAATGAATCGTCTAGATTCTTTGGTAATGGATATTTAGAGATTGAACCAATTGAAGGCTTAACTTTTAAAACAGTCTTTGCATTAGATAGAAGTAATAGACGTATTGGTTTATACCAAGACTATAAGAGTGTTGCTCGTTATCAATCACCAGGTACTACAGGTATTTCACTTGAGAGACAAGATAATACTAAATATGTGTGGGAAAATGTATTAAATTATACCACAGATTTTGATAAATCAGATCATGATTTAATATTACTTCTAGGTCATAGTATGCAGCAGACAGTTTATGAGCAAGCTATTACCCATGGTGATGCTGGTAAAGAACATTATTATCAAAGTGGATTTTATGACCTGACAAAAATTGGAAGTCCAACTTCTACAAGTGCATATACAAAAAGCGCACTGTTATCATATTTTGGTCGTGCAAATTACCAATATTTAGGTAAGTATTTACTAACAGTTTCAATGCGTGCTGATGGTACTTCTACAACAGCTAAAGGAAATGAGTGGGGATATTTCCCATCGGTTTCTGGTGCTTGGAGATTATCTGATGAAGGATTTATGGATAATACTTATCACTGGTTATCTAACTTAAAGTTGAGAGCAGCATGGGGTATCACTGGAAACTCTGCAATTGCTCCATACCAAACGTTAGGAGTATTAAGTTCTCAGCAGCTATTTTACCATGT
>CAZHHH010000185.1:0-1265 GCA_964532085.1 uncultured Marinilabiliaceae bacterium | reverse complement strand
ACTGCAGTATTGAGAGACAGAGATTATTCATGGAATATTGATTGGTCATTCTCTTCTTTTAAAGATGAGGTTGTTGCAATTGCAGACGGTTTAGAGAGAAATATTATTGGTAGAACAGCTCATATTGTAGGTGAACCTGTAAATGTGTTCTATGACTATGAGACAACTGGAATATGGGATGTTGGTGAATTTGACCAATATATTGCTGAGTGGGAAGCTAAAAACCCAGGTGAAACAGCTCAATATTCGGCAGGATATGGTACACCAGGTACTATAAAGATTAAAGATGTTGACGGTGATGGAAAATTAGATGACGATGATAAAGTTGTTTATAATCGTTCGCCTAAGTTTATTTTGGGTATGAATAATACTGTAACATATAAAAACTGGACTTTATCAGCTCTTTTATATGCAAGAATGGGTGGATATATGCAGTATGACATGAATTCTCAATTGAACTTTGAATCTGCAAACTGGGGTGATTTAGATTATTGGACTCTAGAAAATAAAGGAGCTAAATTCCCAAGCCCAGGTTCTCCAAGTACTACTTTCGGAACATATGGTACATCTTTACTATATGAAAAAGCGGATTATATTAAGTTGAAGGATATTACTTTAGCTTATAATTTACCAACTGATTTTGTAGGTAGAGTAGGTATTGGAAGTGTAAGAGTATACGGCTCTTTGAAAAACTATTTTACGTTTAGCAGTGTGAAAAATTATGACTCGGAAAGAGGTGGTTCAATCAACTTCCCATTAGCTAAGCAGATGGTTTTTGGTCTTAATGTTCAATTTTAAAAACTCGAAAACATGAAAAAAATATTAAGTATATTATTAGGGGCTGCGGTACTAATGTTTATCACACCGTCTTGTTCCGACTTCTTAGATGAAGATGTAAAAGTTGGAGATTTTGCTGAGTTAGCATACTCAACTCCAGATGGATTAGAAGGTCTTGTAGCATCAGCATACTCATTTGCTAGAGGATGGTACGGAAAAGAGGCCGGTTTGGGCCTTTCAGAAATGGGGTCAGACCTATTTTACTATGGGTATGATAATAAACAAAAATCATTAAACTCATATAATATTACAGCTGAATCATTAGATAATAATGTGGCAGATAATGCATCTCTTGATCACTATTGGGAGTTGTTTTATTCAGCAGTTGATGTTTGTAATAATGCTATAAAATATTCAGAACTTAATGAATATATTAATGATCAAAGAAAGAATCAATACTTAGGAGAGTCATACTTCTTAAGAGCATT
>CAZHHH010000184.1:0-4567 GCA_964532085.1 uncultured Marinilabiliaceae bacterium | reverse complement strand
AATCATTTGAAAAAAATAGAATTGTTTTTTCAATAAAACTACGCTCTTTGTATTTTGTTAAATCATTGATTAATTCTTCAGAAAGTTTAAGTTCTTTAGCAGCTTTGGCAATAATGTTTTTGCTAATCCAATCCCAAGGTTTATCAGGAGACTGTTCCGAAAGTTTTCTACTTAATAAATTAGCAATTTTTGGAGCGTTGCAACCATGTTCACGTGATATTGTGATAATGGGATTTGGTTTTCCCTCAAAAATTAGATTTGTCTTGAGATCTAATTTTTTATCTTCGATATAGCTTAAAAGTATCTGTTTCATCTTTACCAGTTTTAATAGTAAATATATGGGAGAACATTACTTGTTTATACGTTGATTGTACCGAAAATGATACAGGTAAAGGAGAAAATTAAATGTAAAAAAAGAGGAACTATAAAAACAGCCCCTCTTTAAATATATTCTAAATAACTATTATAAGTTATTTTCTATCCACTTTCTTGCATTTATAAATACCTCAATCCAAGGAGTAACTTTATCATCACTGTTTGGATATGTTGGCCATTGCCATGGGAATATTGATCTTTCAATATGTGCCATTGTAGCAACATGACGGCCATCCTTTGAAGATAAAATTGCTGCATTAAAATCACTTCCATTCAAATTACCTGGATATTCTGAATATGAATAAGTACTAGGTATTGAAACAGCATCTTCATTAGAAATAGAGAATTTACCTTCACCATGCGCAAACCACACCCCAAGTCTGTAATCGCTTAATGAATTAAACATTATGGAGTCGTTTGCTTTGATATCAATATTCAAAAATGCAGATTCATATTTTCCAGAATCATTCTTCTCTATTTTCAGAGTTGAATCACTCCCTAAAAGGTCTAGCTCAACCATTAACTGACAGCCGTTGCAAATCCCTAAACTCATAGTGTTTTCTCTCTTATAAAAGTTATCTAAAGCTGTTTTAGCTTTTTCGTTATATAAGAATGTAGCTGCCCAGCCCTTTGCAGCACCAAAAACATCTGAATTGGAAGCACCACCAGCAAATGCAATAAAATTAACATCTGATAAATCTTCACGTCCTTCTACTAAGTCGGTCATATGAACATCTTTAACATCAAATCCAGCTAAATACATTGCATAAGCTAACTCACGCTCTCCGCTAACTCCCTTTTCTCTGATAACGGCAGCTTTTGGACGAGAGCTAGTTGATAAATCACGATTAAAGCTATTGAATTTAAACTCTAAAGGTTGTTTTTTATAATTATCATATCGTTTTGTAGCAAACTCTTCGCCACACTGAAATCTATCCAAATAATATGAAGTTCTAAACCAGTCATCTCTTAAAGAATCAATATCTAATGACAAATCTGTATCATTAAATGATATTTTCACTTCTCTTTCAGAAATAGGTGAACCTAATACTTTGTAGCTAATATTATTCTTGTTTAATATTGATGCTACTTTTGCTTCATCTTTTATTTGTAAAATAAGTGATGGATTCTCTGAGAAAAGAATTTTTACTAAATCTTTCTCTTCAAATGAAGCTAAATCTATATCTAAGCCCATCTCTTTGTTAGCAAAACACATTTCCAAAAGGGAAGTAATCATACCACCCGCAGAAATATCATGACCAGCTAACACTAGTTTGTTATTTATTAAAGTTTGAATAGTATTAAAGGCATCTGCAAAATATTTTGCATCATTAATCGTTGGAGCTTCATTGCCCAATTGATTGATAACTTGTGCAAATGAACTTCCACCAAGTTTTAAATTGTCTTTCGAAAGATTTATATAAATAAGCTTTGTATCAACATCTTTTACTAAAACAGGCTCAACAACATTTTTAACATTGTTTACCTCTGCAGCAGCACTAACTAAAACAGCTCCAGGAGAGAAAACTTCATCACCATTGCTATAATTTTGCGTCATTGATAATGAATCTTTACCTGTTGGAACATTAATTCCTAATTCAATTGCAAACTTACTAAGACCTTCAACAGCATTATAAAGACGTGCATTTTCTCCCGGATTTTTTGCTGGCCACATCCAGTTTGCACTTAAACTAACACCTTTTAACCCGTGAGTTAGAGGGGCCCAAACAATATTCGTTAAAGACTCTGCAACTGCAACTTTAGAACCAGCAACTTCATCAATCAAAGCAATTGCAGGCGCATGGCCGATAGATGTTGCAACACCTTTTTCTCCTTTAAAATCTAGTGCGCTAACACCAACATTATTAAGCGGTAGGAGAATTTCACCAGCTGTCTGTTGTTTTGCAATTAATCCAGTTGCAGAACGGTCAATTTTGCTAGTTATCCAATCCTTGCTTGCAACTGCTTCAAGTTGTAATACTTCTGTTAAATATTCTTCTATTTTTGAAGCATCATATTTTAAAGATGCAAATTTTTCATTAGAAGTAGTGTCTGTAAGAACTGTGTGTGGTGTGCTACCAAACATATCGGCCAGTTGCCAATTTATTGGGGCATTACCTTTGTCATCTACAAATTGAAGTTGCATATCACCAGTTGTTTCACCAACTACATACATTGGAGCACGCTCTCTGTCTGCAACTTTTTGAATCATTTCAAGGTCTTTTTCCTTAACAACCATACCCATTCTCTCCTGTGATTCGTTTCCAACAATTTCACGAGCAGAAAGCGATGGGTCGCCAATAGGTAATTTATCTAAATGAATTGTTCCACCTGTTGATTCTACAAGTTCTGACAGGCAGTTTAAATGTCCACCAGCACCGTGGTCGTGAATTGAGATAATTGGGTTGTAATCACCCTCAATCATCGCACGAATGGTGTTCATTGCGCGTTTCTGTTTTTCAGGATTTGAGCGTTGAACCGCATTAAATACTATAGAATCAGCAAAGTCGCCAGTTTCTACTGATGAAACGGCACCGCCACCTAATCCAATGCGGAAATTACGACCTCCTAAAACAATAACTTTGTCGCCTTTTTCAGGGATATCTTTTAAACTATCTTTTTTTGCACCAAAACCAATACCACCTGCCATCATAATAACTTTATCAAAGGCAAATTTCTTGTTGTTCTCAAAATGTTCAAATGTTAAAACAGAACCTGCAATTACTGGTTGACCAAATTTGTTACCAAAATCTGCAGCTCCGTTAGATGCTTTTGTCAATATCTCTTGTGGAGATTGATATAACCAAGGGCGAGCTTCAAATTTCTTCTCCCAACTTCTGCCACCTTCAAAACGAGGGTAACTTGTCATATAAACAGCTGTTCCTGCCAATGGTAGAGCACCTTTTCCACCTCCAAGCCTATCTCTGACCTCACCACCCGAACCAGTAGCAGCACCGTTAAATGGTTCTACAGTTGTTGGGAAGTTATGTGTTTCAGCCTTTAGAGAAATTACACTATCAATTTCTTTTTCATAAAAATAGCCTGGTTTGTCATGAGTTTTTGGAGCAAACTGGCTAATTGTAGGACCTTCAACAAAGGCTACGTTATCTTTATATGCAGAAACAATAAAATTAGGATTCTTGTGCGAAGTCTCTTTTATCAAATGAAATAGTGAACTTGGCTTTTCCTCTCCATCAATTATAAATGAACCATTGAAGATTTTGTGTCTGCAATGCTCCGAGTTTACTTGAGAAAAACCAAAAACTTCACTGTCGGTAAGTTTACGACCTAGTCTTTCACTTAAACTATTCAGATATTCAATCTCGTCTTCATTTAGAGCTAAAGACTCTTCTTCATTATATGCAGAAATATCATTGATCTCTACAATTGGTGCAACTTTGCTTGATGTAGAAAATAATTTTTGATCTAAACCATCATAAATATCTTGTATTAAATGGTCATATTTTACATTTTTATCTTCTACTTTGAAAAACTCTTCAATTCTTTCAATACCATTAATGCCGATGTTTTGAGTAATTTCAACAGCATTAGTCCCCCAAGGGCTGATAATGTCACGTGGCCCAACAAAATAGCCACTAATAGAGTCGGAATTTATATTTTTGGCACCATTTAAGAGCCATTCAATTTTTTGCAAATCTTCGCTTGTCAACTGTTTGTTTGTCGAAATTGCAACTACGTGTTTGGAAGAATCTCCGAAAAAAAGAATCATCTGAAATTGTTTATTAGTTGAACATTTAAATATTATGTCGGTGCAAATTTAACTATTTTGAGCGAAGAGTTATTAAAAAAAACAGAAAACATTCTTAATCATCTTAAAAAAGTTATTTTATCGACTAATAAACATAATTATACAACTGTTTAATATGTTTTTTTCTTTGTTTTACTTATACTTGTACTTAAATAATTTTTATAAAGCAAAACTTTATAGGAAAAATAGTGTTAATATGACAAGTAAAATATTTTGAATATGAGCTCAATAGTAGAATATTTTAAGATTAGAGTAGAAAAATATGGAAAAACCCATTAGTTTGGGAAAAACAGTATGAAGAATACGAATCAACTTCATATCAAGAAGCACTTTCGCTAGTAGAGTCTTATGCTGCTGGATTATTAGACTTAGGACTTGAAAAAGGTGATAGAGTTTCACTGCTTTCTGAGGGTAGAAAAGATT
>CAZHHH010000183.1:3236-4572 GCA_964532085.1 uncultured Marinilabiliaceae bacterium | reverse complement strand
CAAGATTCGATGGGTGAAGTAAAAGTACCCGTTGATAAATATTGGGGAGCACAAACACAAAGGTCAATTAATAACTTTAAAATTGGTGAAGCTGCCTCAATGCCTAAAGAGATAATTCAAGCTTTTGGTTATTTAAAAAAAGCTGCAGCTATAACAAATAATAAGTTAGGCTCTCTTGAAGAAGAGAAGTGTGATTTAATTTCGAAAGTGTGTGAAGAGATAATTGAAGGTGAATTATATGATCATTTTCCTTTAGTTATTTGGCAAACTGGCTCGGGGACACAGTCAAATATGAATTGCAATGAGGTGATATCTAATAGAAGTCACGTTTTGCAAGGAAACAAACTAGGAGAAGGGAAGCCAATGGTTCATCCAAATGATGATGTAAATCGTTCACAATCATCGAACGATACATTTCCAACGGCGATGCATATTGCGGCATATAAAAAAATTATTGAACATACGATTCCTGCTATTTCACAATTAAGAGAGACGTTACAACAAAAATCTAAAGAGATGATGGATGTTGTTAAAATTGGACGAACTCACTTGATGGATGCTACGCCTTTAACATTAGGACAAGAATTTTCTGGTTTTGTAACGCAGTTAGATTTTGGATTAATAGCACTTAAAAATTCATTACCTCATCTTTCTGAATTGGCACTTGGTGGAACAGCCGTTGGAACGGGATTAAATACACCAAAAGGATATTCTGAAGCAGTTGCAAAAGAGATTGCAAATTTAACTGGATTACCTTTCGTTACTGCTAAGAACAAATTTGAAGCACTTGCTGCACACGATGCTATTGTTGAATCACATAATGCATTAAAACAGCTTGCAGTAAGTTTGATGAAGATTGCAAATGATATAAGATTATTGGCATCGGGGCCACGCTCTGGAATTGGTGAAATCTTAATTCCTGAAAATGAGCCAGGTTCATCAATTATGCCGGGTAAAGTTAACCCTACACAAGCTGAAGCTCTAACAATGGTGTGTGCTCAAGTGATGGGCAATGACACAACAATTGCAGTTTCTGGGATGAATGGACATTTTCAACTAAATGTTTTTAAACCTGTAATGATAAATGCATTTTTACAGTCTGCAACACTTCTTGCAGATGCTTGTATCTCATTTAACGACAATTGTGCGATTGGCATTGAGCCTAATCATTCTCAAATTGATGAACATTTGAATAATTCATTGATGCTTGTTACAGCTTTAAATACTCATATTGGTTATGATAATGCTGCAAAAATTGCTAAAAAAGCTTACGCAGAAAACAGCACATTAAAAGAGGCTGCTATAGAGTTGGGATTAATAACTGCTGAGCAATTTG
>CAZHHH010000183.1:0-3136 GCA_964532085.1 uncultured Marinilabiliaceae bacterium | reverse complement strand
TTATGTTTATATTTAAAGTTGCAATACTTTTTAAACAATTTTTGAATAAAATTCTGTATGGACTTAAACAAAATTAAACTAAATATTCTTGGTCTTTCATATTCTCAAACACAGTCTGGAGCATACGCATTAGTGCTTGCAGAAGAAGATGGTGAAAGACGTATCCCGATAATAATTGGTGGAGTTGAAGCTCAATCCATAGCTATAAAACTTGAAGGTTTAGAGCCACCACGCCCTTTGACTCATGATTTATTCTTAAATTTTGCTCAATCATTCGATATTAAATTAAAGGAAGTTCTAATTTATCGACTTGAAGAAGGGATATTTTTCTCAGAATTAGTATGCCAAAAAGGTAATGAAAAAGAGATAAGAATTGACTCACGTACATCAGATGCTGTGGCACTTGCCATTAGATTTAATGCTCCGATATACATATCTGAGGAGATTATGAAAAAGGCTGGAATTGTTTTAGATATTGATGACTCTAAAAAAGATGAACCTGTTGTGGCTGAATCTGCGAGCTCAAAAAAGAGAGCCAAGAGTGACTTAGAATCAAAGAGTATGGAGGAACTTAGCAATCTTTTAAATGAAGCAATTGAGTCAGAGAATTATGAAAAAGCTTCAAAAATTAGAGATGAAATTCAACGCCGACAAAAATAGACTTTTATGAAAAGATTTATTGCCATACTTTCACTTTTGGTTCTTGCAACAACATCACTTTCATCGCAAGAGATAACCTCAACAGCTAGTGAAATCATAGTTAGCGAAGGGATAACAATCTCTGGGGTTTTAAAAGGTCTTTTAGGAATGGCAATAATAATTGGAGTTTCTTGGATTTTTTCAATTAACAGAAAAGCTATAAATTGGAGTGTAGTTTTTAAAGGCTTGGCATTACAGATTATATTAGCATTCAGCATCTTATACATCCCTTTTGTGCAAGGGTTATTTGAAATTGTAGGTAAGATGTTTGTTAAGATATTAAGTTTTACCGAAGCTGGAACAGAATTTCTATTTAAAAGTATGGTTTCTGGTGAGATAGAATCATCTCTTCTTACATTTGCAATTACAATATTACCCACTATTATATTCTTTTCTGCGCTGACTAGTGTCCTTTTCTATTTTGGAATTATTCAAAAAGTAGTTTATATTCTTGCTTTGGGAATGACCAAACTACTGCGTTTATCTGGTGCTGAAAGTCTTTCTGTTGCTGGGAATATATTTCTTGGACAAACAGAATCGCCGTTAATGATTAAGCCATATTTGGAAAAAATGAATAAATCTGAAATTCTGCTTGTTATGGCTGGTGGTATGGCAACATTAGCTGGTGGAGTTTTGGCAGTTTATATAAAAGTATTGGGCGGTGGTGACCCTGTTCAGGAGTTAATTTATGCAAAACATCTACTTGCTGCATCAATTATGGCCGCACCAGGGGTGGTTGTTATTGCAAAAATACTTATTCCACAAACAGAAAATATTGAAAAGAGTGTGGAAGTTACCAAAGAGAAAATTGGAAAAAATGTTTTAGATGCAATTTCTAATGGAACAACTGAAGGTATAAAACTGGCTGTAAATGTTGCAGGTATGTTACTTGTATTTATTGCATTTATTGCAATGTTCAATTTTATAGCACTAAAAATTGGCGATTGGACAGGTTTAAATGCTACAATTGCAAGTTTTACAAATGGTCAATACAACGAACTTTCGCTGCAGTTTATTTTAGGATATGCTTTATCGCCTTTTATGTGGTTGATTGGAGTTCCTGCGCAAGATATTGACTTGGTTGGTCGCGTTTTAGGCGAAAAACTTATAATGACTGAGTTTATAGGTTATGTGAGTTTAGGCGAATTGAAAGAAGTAGGTGCATTTGCTTATCAAAAGTCTATAATTATGGGAACTTATATTCTCTGCGGTTTTGCAAATTTTGCTTCTATTGGAATTCAAATTGGCGGCATTGGTTCTTTAGTACCAACAAAGCGAGTGCAACTAGCTGAACTAGGGATGAAAGCTCTACTGGCGGGTACTTTGGCATCGTTGCTTTCTGCTACAACTATTGGGATGATTTTGGGGTGAGGATTAATTCGAAATAACTATAGACCAATTATATTAATAAATTTATTTATTAGTGATTACAAACAAAATTACCCAAACTATACTTTCTTTAAATACTGGGTTACAATAACGATGTTTTGTCCTTCGATTCTTCCTTCGATAAATTTGGGATTATTGGGGTCTAATCTGATTCCTCTGATTGCTGTACCACGTTTTGCTGTAAAACCGCCACCTTTAACTTGTAAATCTTTTATTAGTACAACATTATCACCATTTTGAAGAACATTGCCATTGCTATCGATGTGTTTTATTGCATCTTCATCTTCTATACCAGCTTTTGCCCAAGCTAAAGTTTCATCATCAAGGTAGAGCATATCTAACAAGTCTTGTGGCCAACCTTCAGATTTTATTTGGTTTAAAACACGCCACGCAACAACTTGAACAGCTGGAGTAGTACTCCACATACTGTCATTTAAACAGTGCCAATGTACTGGTACTATTTTATCAGAATCGAGCAATTGTTCATTACATTTTTCGCAAACTAAAATATAATCATCTGAATTGTTATTTTGTGCAGGTGCTACTTCATAAGATGTTAGACCTTCTGTGGAAGAACACAGTTCGCATTTTTCACCACTTCTTTCAATTAGTTCTTTTTCGAATTTCATTTTTATATAAGTTTGTTCAAAGATAAGATTTATCTAATAATCCCATATTGTTCATTAGGAAGATTATAGATAATATCTATTTATTTTTCAGGATGGTTCAAAATATTTCTAATAGTACAACCCTCTACGGGGTTGATGTTAAGAGATCATTAGCCCCATAATGAATTATGGGGTTAATAACATACAACACCATTCGGTGTTGATGTACATAACGTGTTTTTGTATAGTTCAATGTTACGTATTGAAAATCACCCCCCTCGCCAAAGGCAAGACACGCAAAGTGGGTTGAATGTGATAAATCAGATATATCAAGATGTTCATCTGTTTCTGAGTATTTCAATGCGGAACTAAAGAGTGTTTTTTTACTCTGTGTTCTACCCCAAACCCCTCTCGCCTGCGACGAGAGCCGAGTAGGCAAA
>CAZHHH010000182.1:0-4588 GCA_964532085.1 uncultured Marinilabiliaceae bacterium | reverse complement strand
ATAAATAAACTTTTTAAAGTTTGTTTAAACTTTTTACTCACTCGTTACTACTTTAAAAAATCTGTTCCAACGAATATTTGAAGGGAAACTTTTGTCTTTATTAAGTGATAACCATACTAAAATTGGACGTCCAACAATGTGGTCTTCTGGCACAAAACCCCAATATCTCGAATCGGCAGATTTATGCCTATTATCACCCAACATAAAGTAATAATCTTGCTGAAATGTGTAGCTGTTAACTTCTACATCATTTATAAATATTTTATCTCCTTTTACTTTAAGCGTATTGTTCTCATAAGCAGTGATAATTCGCTCATAAAGCAAAATGTTATCAATAGATAGCTCTACGGTTGCACCTTTTTTAGGCATAGTCAAAGGACCGTAATTATCTCTACTCCAAGGATAATTTTGACTAAAAGGATAAACTAATTCACGACTAGTTGCAGCAAGTTGTTCATCTTTTTTCACACTGATAATAAAATTGTATTTTTTTACTTGTTCAGCTTTTTCTTCTGTTAGTGGCAAGATATAATGTGGACCAATTCCTCCCTGTATTTTGTCGTCATTGGATATTTCAAGTCGCTCAAAAAAGTTCTGATTAAGTAAAGTTCCATCAGTTATTACATGATAATTATACTGAACACCTGGTGCATCCGCAGAAATTTCACCATTTATATAGATTTGATTATTTTTTATTTCAAAAGTATCACCTGGCAGAGCAACACATCTTTTAACGTAATTATCTCGTCTATCTACAGGTCTATAGTACACTTTTCCAAATTCTTTTTCATGGTTTTTTACAATATTACGACCTATTTCATTGGTAAATTCTCTTAGTTCATACTCATTATTAAAAGTCTTATTTTTAATTAATGAAGGGTTTTGTGCTATCTGATTCATTCCTAACTCCCTGATTGTAATATAATAGTCAGGATTTGTATGAAAGAAAGGTACTGTATCACCTGTAGGGAAATTGAACACTACAATCTCATTTCGCTCCACTTTTTTAAAGCCTTTTAATCTTTTGTAATTCCATTTAGGCCAATCTGTGTACGACTTTGTATTTATTATTGGAAAACTATTTTGCACCAAAGGAAAAGCAAGAGGGGTGAATGGCATACGTGGTCCGTATGTCATTTTACTAACAAAAAGATGGTCACCAACTAGCATCGACTTCTCTAATGAGGATGTTGGAATTTTATAATTTTGAAAGAAAAATAGATTTATAATATAGACGGCTACCAACGCAAAAACTAATGCGTCTACCCATTCGACAATTTTTGAAGGTTTTTCTCCATCTTTTCTTTTTTTCCAAAATGACCATGGAACTTTTTTGCTGATATAAATGTCGAAAATAATTAGTAATCCAGGAAGTAACCAATAGTTACCAATCCATATTACCATTGCTACAAATATTATCGAATAGATAATAAATTTAATCAGTTGTACTTTTGATATTTTTTTCATCATTTTTGGTCAGTTTTAGAATTTTAGCAACTCTTTCATAGTTAAAAAACCACTGTTTTTTGCAGCAAACTCTGCAGCTAAAACAGCTCCTAAAGCAAATCCTTGTCTTGATTTAGCACTGTGGTGAATTACTATTTCATCCACTGATGATTCATACTTTACAGTATGTATACCAGGAACTTCATCCTCTCTAAGTGCTGTAATTTTTATGCTGTCATCAGATGTTGATTTATCTAATTCCCATTTAGATTTAGCAGAATTTTCTTCTATAATTCCCTCGGCTAATGAAATAGCAGTTCCGCTTGGTGCATCAAGTTTATGGATATGATGAGTTTCTGTAATATCAACATCATATTCATCTTGTCCTTTCATCAGCTTTGCTAAATGACTATTTAGTTCAAAAAATATATTAACACCAATGCTAAAATTTGATGCATAGAAGAATGTCTGTCCTCTGTTTTCACACCAATCTTTAATTTCTGGCATTTTATCAAGCCAGCCTGTTGTTCCAGCTACTACTGGTATATTTTGTTTAAATGCTTCAATATAGTTATTGTATGCAGCGTCGGGAGTTGTAAACTCTATTGCAACGTCAGCTTCCTTAAATTTTGGAGAGTTAAAATCCTCACCAGTCAAAGGGTCAATTTTTGCAACTATTTCGTGACCTCTTGATATTGCAATTTGCTCAATGGTTTTACCCATTTTGCCATATCCAATTAATGCTATTTTCATTTTAATAAAATTCTTTTTTATAACAAGCAAATATATAAAATTGAAATGGTTTTTAGAATTTATAAATAGTTTAATCTCTATAGTATCATAAATATTATAGTTATCCAACAATATAACTAAAAACACAACGCATAACCTCTAAATTAGATTCGCTGAATGCTGTTTTCTTAATTGCTAAATCTTTAATACCAAACCTCTCTTGTTTTTAGCTAGATATAGTAAAGGGTTATTTGCAAGCTAAGCAAGATTCAATATACAAAAATCTACATGGTAAAAACAATATTTCCCAAATCTTCAAAATTTTATTTTAAAATGGAAATTAGCTATATGTAATAAGCCTCTTTAGGGGTTTGGGGTAGAACGTGGTTGAAATAGTAATAAAATCAAATTGTCCATTAAGAATATTTGACTTATTCTAAAAATTATATTTGAATATTTCCAATTGATATTAACATCTATTGGTTGGATAAAAAAAATTAATATAAACTGTCTCTTTAAATTAACGGTTATAGATTCGGTCGCCCACGTAGGGGCACCCCTACGTGGGCGACTGAATTAAATACACTATCTCTTTTCTTTAACGATAATATATCAAATGGTTCGATAATAATATTTTGTTTCCTTCTAATGGAGAATTTGGGATAAAATTAAAACGTATTAGAAGATAAAAATAACAAAAAACGCTTGTGCTATTATATAACACAAGCGTTTTGATATTATTACTTTTAAAGTCTTATTTCATTGCATTTTGTACAACAGCTTTAAAAGCATCTGGATGATTAACAGCTAAGTCAGCTAAGACTTTACGGTTAATTTGGATATTCTTTTTGTTCATAGCACCCATTAGTTTGCTATAAGAAACACCTTCTAAACGTGCAGCAGCGTTAATTCTCTGTATCCAAAGAGCTCTAAATTGACCCTTTTTGCGTTTACGGTCACGGTATGCATATACTTGACCTTTTTCCCATGCGTTTTTCGCTACTGTCCAAACGTTTTTTCTAGCTCCATAGTATCCTTTTGTGAGCTTCAAAATCTTTTTTCTTCTCGCTCTTGAAGCGACAGCATTTTTTGTTTTTGGCATTTTTTACTGTTTTTGAATGGTTAGCGTTCTTTCAATAAAGAATCTTTCGGCTAATTCATTCTGTTTGACTAAAATTTAATTTATTAATCTAGACTATTTTAAAGTTAACATGTGCTTTACGTTATTCTCGTCAGCTTTGTCGATAACTGTAAATTTAGTTAGATTTCTTTTTCTCTTTTTTGACTTCTTTGTCAAAATGTGACTCTTAAATGCATGTTTACGTTTAATCTTACCAGTACCGGTAATTTTGAAACGCTTTTTTGCACTAGAGTTAGTCTTCATTTTTGGCATTGTACAAAAATATTTAATTATATGATTTAATTATAAAATTACTTCTTTGGTTTTTTTGGTGAGATGAACATTGTCATTCTCTTACCTTCTAACCTAGGAAGTTGTTCTACTTTTCCTACTTCTTCTAAATCTTGAGCAAATCTTAATAATAAAATTTCTCCTTTATCTTTAAATAAAATACTTCTACCTCTAAAGAAGACAAAAGCTTTTACTTTAGCTCCTTCTGATAGAAACTTTTCAGCGTGTCTTAGCTTAAAATTATAATCATGTTCATCTGTATTAGGACCAAATCTAATCTCCTTAACAACAACCTGAACTGTCTTAGATCTAAGCTCTTTCTGACGTCGTCTTTGTTGATAAAGAAATTTTTGATAGTCTATAATCCTACAAACAGGAGGCGCGGCATTGGGAGAGATTTCTACCAAGTCTAAGCCTAAGTCATCTGCTATTTTTAAAGCTTCCTGTGTGGAAAATATTCCAGGTTCATCAATATTGTCGCCAACTAAGCGAACTTGTGGAACGCGAATCTGATTATTAATTCTGTGTTCATTTTCTCCTCGTCTATTACGAGGGTTTCTGTTATTGTGTCTGTTTTTTACTGCCAAGCTATTTTAATTTAATTTATAAAGTATTTTATTATTTAGTATTTAAGATTTCTTCAATCTCTTTGTTAATCTTGTTAATAAATTCATCAATAGTTAATACACCTTGATCACCTTCTCCTTGTTTACGAACTGAAACACTGTTGTTTTCTACTTCTTTCTCGCCAACAATAAGCAAGTAAGGTATCCTCTTTAACTCATTGTCACGTATCTTTTTACCGATTTTTTCATTTCGGTCATCTAATACGGCGCGAATATCGGAATTATTCAGGTAATTTAAAACTTTTTTAGCATAATCATTATATTTTTCGCTAATTGGTAGTATAACTGCCTGTTCTGGAGTTAACCAAAGTGGAAATTTACCTGCTGTATGTTCGATTAAAACTGCAACAAATCGCTCCATACTTCCAAATGG
>CAZHHH010000181.1:0-4617 GCA_964532085.1 uncultured Marinilabiliaceae bacterium | reverse complement strand
GCGAAATCATTAATAACCATTCATACTTTTGCGGTATGATTTCAAACATAAACAGGATCGTAGGGATTACAAATGGAAATATATAAACCATCATCCAACCCAGCATAAAAGTAAAATCTCGACTATTTAAGGCTAAGAAAAAGCCAATAGCGCTGTGAACCACTGCCACAATAATCGTAACCAAAAGCAGCAGCACATAATTAAATGTAATGCCGTGAATTAAGTATAAAGCTAAGCAGGTTAGAACCACTGATTGAACGCCTAGTATTAGAGAACCAGCTACTTTTGCTGTCAATATTTGTCCTAGGGTTACAGGCATAACCATCATAGTTTTGATCGTGCCTTCCTGTTTTTCAAGATGATGAGAAGCTCCTACTAATAAAATAATCATCATAGATAAATCAACAAAAATAAATACTGGCGCTATAGTACGTGCTTCTACTTCTGAAAGAAAGAAATATATTATGACCCAGATTAGCCCGGTTACCAAGCTAACAGGGAGGATCTTGTATGTTATAAGCCGCTTAAGTTCACCATTGACTAATTTTAAGTATTTATTCATTGGAGCTCAACTCCAGTCACAATAATAAAAATATCCTCTAAGGAAGTTTCGCCACTATGAATGGTTTCAATCTCCTTGGTCTGTAATATATTTATAAATTCGTCATTGCCCCCAAGACCCTCCATGGGAAACACGTTAGATAAAGTAGAACCATTCTCTTTATATTCAACATTGACCTCTCGCTTTCCATATTTAAGTTTTAAATCACGCGGAGTGGAAATGTCGTGTAAAAAACCATTAACACAAAAAGCTACCCGATCGCATAATTGTTCAACGTCATTCATTAAATGAGTAGAGAGAAAAACTGTCCCACCTTGATCCCGAAACTCATTGATCATATCCTTAATAATTCTGGCATTTTTTGGATCTAGGCCATTTGTAGGTTCATCCAAAAATAAAATTCGGGGATTATTCAACATGGCACGAACAAAATTGAGGCGTACTTTCATGCCCTTGGAATACTCCCCAACCCTCATATTAGCATCTTCCCACAGCCCAACACGTTCCATTAATTGTTGAATTTTTGCTGTACTTTGATAAAAACCAGCAAAAAATTCCATGTTCTCCAAAGCAGTCATTTTTCCAAAGTGAACAGGCATTTCAAAACCAACGCCTACATCTTCATAATAAGATGGACCTAATGATTTTAGATCCTGCCCAAGATATTTTATACTGCCGCGATAATCTTCTAACAGCTTAATTAAAATCTTCTGTGTCGTGGATTTTCCCGCTCCAGAAGGTCCTAAAAACCCAAAGATTTCACCTTCAAATACATCAAAGGAAATCCCCTTAATAGTATCTGCATCAGAGGATGGGTACTTAAATCTTAAATTTTCTACTTGAAAGGCTTTTTTCATTGTTTTCCCCCCCAAACTATTTCTCCTATTTTCGTATCGTTCCTTTTAACCAAATCACAAATAATAGACGTAACATAACAACAAGTAAAACTGGTACCCTTTACGATATTATAATCAGGATTTAACCAAGCTACTTTTTCATTTTTGAATTTTCCAATTATGTCAACAATGCCTTTGTCAATAAAAGTGCATTCATCAACTTTACTTAACTTCTCGCTCCCATCTACCCCGATAACATAATCTAGTGCCGCTGGAAATGAGATTGCCCCCTCATTGTCATACGCACATACCATTATTGTTTTTTATAGAGTTCTTCGCAAATATCTTGCATTTGTCTTGTGGATCCACAAGAAACTATCCCCATACTAATATTAATAACATCAAAATTATAATTGTTACATATATATTCTAGGATCTTTTCAAAATCATCTTGTCCAAGCTTGGTTGAGTTAGAGTATATTTTAATATTAGTGATTTCTACTTCAGTAGTGAGCTTATTTAATAAATAATATACAGCTGTTCCATGACCTATTTCATCATCAATTCATCCTTTTCTATTACTAAACTACTTTCATCTATAACAAGAGAGAATCCTTGAACTTATTGACTATTAAAAGCAATATGATCCCTATTCACACCTGAATCCAAAATTGCAAGTTTGGTTTTTTTCAATCTAAACACCACCTAATTATTATTATTATTAAGTATCTATTTCACTTACATAGGATTCGCTCTGTCTCCTAAACAATTTCGCATAAATGCCTTCCTTCTGGATAAGATCAGAATGTGAACCGTATTCTACTATCTTCCTATCATGAAAAACTGCGACCTTATCTGCAACAATTGAAGCTGCAAGACGATGAGAAACAAAAACCGTTGTTCTATCTTTAGCAACTTTAAAAAAACGTTCATATAGTTCGCTCTCGGCCTTAGGGTCTAGGGAAGCAGTTGGTTCATCTAATATAAGTATAGATGAACCTTTATATAATGCACGGGCAATTGCTAGCTTTTGTTCTTCACCCCCAGACAACTCTATCCCATTATCAGCAAATTGCTTTGAAACATAGGTTCCCAGACCATCTGGCTGTCTCTTTGCCCATTTGTCCATTCCAGACTCCTTTAGCACTTTCAAAATCTTTTCATCATCACCCTCATTATTGAGCCCTATATTTTCTTTTACTGAAAAGGCGAAGTTCTTAAAATCTTGGAAAACAGTTGCAATCACCTTGTAATACTCAGTACTTGGAATTTCCCAGATATCTCTACCATTAAGTGTGATTTTACCACTTGTCGGACGGTACAGTTTGCATAATAGTTTTACAAACGTTGTTTTGTCCGCTCCATTCGAACCGACAATAACTAGCTTTTCTTTATGTGAAATAGTGATATTTATGTTTTCAAGAATTAGCTTGTCTGAACCAGGATAAGAAAAAGAAACTTCTTCAAAGGTAATTTTTGGATTTGAAAAGTCCAAGCTAGTTTCGTATTTTTCCCCTGTTCCACAACTAGTTCTATGAATGTCGATCAATTTCATATAATCAGAAACGTTCCATACTTGTTGTGTAATATCCCCTATTTGTTCTGTAATCTCTGATAAACTTGTGGAAATTGCTAACACGGCTGAAAAATACATTGTGAAGTCGGCTACCCCAATAATACCATCAACATACCTAGATGCTAGGACAATCAGGATTATTAGTGATTGGCTAGTCATTATAAAAGTGGTGGCTATTTGAAAACCTAAATAAAGATGAGAATCCCTATATTGCATCGAAACCATATCGTTACGCCAACTCGTAACTTTGCCCATTAACCAGTCTTGTGCATTATTTAATCTAATTTCCTTTGCACCACCGCTATTAAAATATAATATATCTGTAATGTAATTACCTAACTTATCATTTTTAGCAAAAGATAGTCTCTGCCCTAACCGGTAGACATGATGAATTCGTACAAATATGGCTTTAACAACAACTGTAATAACCACAATGGCAATAAAAAGCCAGTCTAGTTGAACAATAATGTAGGTAAGGCCCAAAATTGAAATAATATTCGAGATTATATTTTGAATATTATTCATAGCTTGCGTTAACTCAGTAGCATTATTAGCTAAATTAATTACCTCACGAAAACTTGCACTTTCTATATTTTGAAATTCTGATTGCATAGCAAGATTTCCGATTTCATTCATTAGTTTATAAGAAAATCTTTCGCTTGAATGGTCACATTTATTTATTAAATCTGTTTTTAAAACATTAATTATGAGCAGTATTCCAGAATATATTACAATAATTTTTATAACTTCTGGGTATCGGTTACCAGTTGTAAGTTGCTCAATTATTAACTTAGGAAAATATACGTACAAAATTGTTAGAGCAGAATTTAGAATTATTTGAGGTAAGGCCCAAACCATGTACAAAGGCTCATGTCTTGCAATAATTTTAACTATTTGAAAAGTCATCATAAATTTCTTTATATCGCCACCCCCTCTTGATTCTTATAAAACTTTGCCTGTGATTTGAAAAGCTCTGCGTAAGTTCCATTTTGGGTCAGCAATTCCTCGTGGCTACCATTTTCTATAATTCTACTATTTTCAAGGACGACTATTCTATCACAATAACGTGTAAATGATAATCTGTGCGAAATAAGAATAGTAGTCTTGTTTCGTGATATTTGACTTAACATATAAAACAACTCATATTCGCCCGAGGGATCCAACGAACTTGACGGCTCATCTAAGACCATAATCTCAGAGTTCTTATAAAGAGCACGAGCTAGTGCTAATTTTTGACCTTCGCCACCAGAAAATTCAATTCCGTCGTCATGTAATTCCTTATAAACTGTTGTATTTATTCCATATTTCAACGAGTTAATTCTGTCTTCTAAGCCACTTTTTCTTATACTGGATAAAATTCTTTCTTCATCACCCTTTTCACAAAAAGCGATATTCTCCCTAACAGAATAAGCAAATAACAAATAATCTTGTAAAACTACACCTAAATGGCGAGTGTAATATTGAGAAGGTATATCCTTTATATCAACGCCATTAATAGTTATCTTACCATCTGTAGGATCGTAAATACGTGTTAACAGCTTTACAAGCGTTGTTTTACCAGAGCCATTAAGCCCTACAATACCCAAAATCTCCCCTTGTATATTATATTTAAGGTTTTAGTCTTTTGACTGTGAAAGGAAAAC
>CAZHHH010000180.1:0-4642 GCA_964532085.1 uncultured Marinilabiliaceae bacterium | reverse complement strand
AATCAACTGGATTAAAGTGTGTTGATTTTTTTATAATTTCCTGATGTTTTGGATTCTCAGAATCAAATTGTGAGCTTTCTAAGATTTGAAGTGACTCAATCCCAGAAGATTCTTTAATCCAGAATGGTCCACCGCCTGGTTCACCTTCATTTTTAACCATCCCACATAAACGAATAGGACGATTTAGATATTTATGTAAAAAAGCAACCTGTTCAGCTAACTCCTTGCCTTCAAGAATTGATGATAAGTCTAGATGTAACTCTGAATTTATAAAAGAAATTATCTCTTCTATCAAATTGATATCAGCATCTTTATCAAGTTTATTTAAAAAATCAAAACTCCTATCTTTAATGCTAATTAATAATCCACCCAATGCTTTTTTATACTTTATAGTATCCTCCCATAAATGAGCAGAAGCTATATTATCTATGTTTTTAATAAAAATAATATCATACTCTTGGTCATTCAAATTCTCTAAAAGAGCACCGTGTCCACCTGGACGGAAGATTAATTCTCCCTCTTTATCTCTAAATGGCTCATTATCTGGAGTTACAGCTAGTGTGTCAGTATGTGGTTTTTGAAAACTGAAAGTAATGTCTAGTTTAACATCATTTTCAGTTTCAACACTTTTTCTAATCTTATCAAGTTTATTTAAAAACAGGGTGTGATGTCCAGAACTGACTGTGAAATGAATTTTTACACTTTTATCTGCATTCTTAACATAACTAACTCCCTCTAAAATTTGGTCTTCCATTGCGGTTTTCTCTTCACCCGATTTGGTATGAAAATGTATTAATCCTTTTGGAAGATTCCCATAGTTTAATCCTTCTGAACTTAGAGTCTTTTTAACAATCTCCTCTGCACGGGTTTTGCGTAACTTATCATTACTCAAATCATAGTTTGGCATTAACTCTTCTAGAAGAGGGAAGAATGAAAAATCGGGTAATCGCTCAATAAATTGAACGATAGATGAATCAGATTCTAATGCGTCAATCGGTTGAGGGTTTTCTAAATATTGATATAAGTCCTTAAACATACGAGTAGCTGCACCTGATGCAGGCACAAATTTAGCTGTAGAAAGTCCTTTAGAAATTGCCTTTTCAAACTCCTTATGATAAAGAGTAGACTCTTCTTCATTTAAAGATTTGATACCATCTTCCAAAGATGCATGTCGTAATATATTGAGAAAAGGAAAACCTTTTTTAAATCTACCTAATTGTTCTGTTATTGTAGACTCAGAAATGCCTTTTTGTTTTAGTTGTTCTAAATCGTGAGTGTTTATCATTTTTCTATTTCAAATAAAATATTTTAAAATATTACTAGAGTCAAACTCTTTTATAAATTCTGTTTAAAATAATTAATACTCAAACATAATAATTTTATGAAAAGTATGATTACTATTTATTCAAAAATCAGTTATGATAATTTGAAAATTGATTTTTAACGTTTTCATCATTTTTTTCTCTTTCTTTCTCTATGTTGAGCTTAATACTTTTTGTAACAATTAATTACAATGTTGCGAATTGTTTAAGTTTTTGCCAAAAAGACAGCCATTCGCACTGTGTTTATGCAAAAACAATCATAATTTTATTTTATCTCTTTAGACGTTGAAGAGTTTACGAACAAAACGTCTCCAATGTTATAAAAATTGTTAAAGAAATCTTCTCCTTGATGTTTTAATCCCTCTTCTCTAAAACCAATTATGGTTAATCCAGCGTTGGATGAGTGTTCAGAAATTATCTCATGTGTTGATAAATTACCACCTGGACTTAATATTTCAATATTTGCAAATGTTATTGGTAAACGACCAGATTCTATCAATTCACTTAATTCTTCTCTTGTTTGTTCTTCCATTCCTGGAGCACAAATACTAAATATTTTTAAATAACTCTTTTTCCAATCGGGGTGAGCTAAAATTATATAACCTAATAAAATCATCAAATTAGTATTCAATATGTCAGTTGGTCTTATCCAAATGTGAATACCATTTTTAAATCTTATCTGATCTTTAGATGACGCAAATATACAGACATCAAAGTCACCTGCTTTTGTAAGGCTGATATTTTCTAATATTCGTGGTAAATCATCTGGACTCTCTTTGTCATATTCAAAAACAACCATATTATTCTCCATTCCTGAAATAGATGGAGCTTGAATAACTTGGGCAATAGCAGATGTGTACGATGGTGAAATCATTGTATCGACGTATAGGCCACTGTTGTCTTCATTATGAATCTTTATCAATTGGTTTAATATCTCTTTAGACTCTTGATGACTTTGTCTGCTGTAATAGCCTTCTATAAAATGGAAATATGTGCCAAATCCATGTTGGTAACTAATCCATTTCATAAGGTCAAGTATTTTTGTTCTTTCAAATGAGTGAGCAGAAATACATACTGCCGATGGTCGCCACTCTGCAGTGTCGTCTGTTGCTTGTTTTTTCTGCATGAAGACTTGCAACTTCCTGTTTAGCTGAAACAGTGCACCTTGTATGATATTTACTAATCCTTTTTGATCTTTATTATAATGCTCTATTAATAGATATAAAATAGTAATTGTAATGTATGACACTAATGTATAAACAGGGCTTATCATAAACATAACCCATACGGAAAGAATAAATCCACCTAATGAGAAATACCATCTTGATCTAAATTTTGGACGATAGGATGGGGGCGAACCAAAATGGTTTAAAAATGATATTAAACAGAGAGTTCCGTATGTTATTAAGAAAAACATAGAAATAATCTGTGCTACAGCATCAACATCACCCATTAAAATAAAAACAAATGCTATTAATAAAGAGATAATTGAGGCATTAAAAGGCTCTTTTTTTGCACCTTTTCCTTTTGCTAAAAATAGATTTAATCTTTTAAACGGAAAACTCTTATCGCTTGCCAATGCTTGCAATGTACGTGGCGCAACTAATATGGAGCCTAGTGCTGATGAAATTGTAGATGCAGCCAGTCCAAGCGGAATGAAAAATGCACCACCAATGGCTATTTTCGACATTATTAGTTGATTATTTGTCAAGTCATATTGCGATGCAGATGAAGATAATTTCCAAATCACAAAGAAATAGATAATTAAACCACTAATTGTTGCTAATATCGTTCCGTATGGAATTGATTTGCTTGGATTTTTAAGATCACCACTTAAACCAACTCCAGCTGTCATACCTGTAAATGCTGGAAAACAGATAGCAAATACCATAAAGAAATCGTTTCTGTTGAAAAAGCCAAAATTATTTCCTGGTACATTTATAGATTCAGTTGCTTCAATAGGTTTTCCTACAAAAAAAGCAACTAATGATATAAATAATATTACAACAATTATATAAAGTGCTTTGACTCCCATATCTGCCCCTTTTTTTAATATAATATAAGCTAGAATCAGTAATGCAGGTATACTAATAGCTTGCCGTGGAAGTTCATAACCAAAATATTGATGAAACAGATTGAAGAGTGGCTCAAATGCTTCAGTAAAAGCTATAATATAAAATGCAACGCTTATTGCTTGTGAAAAATAGAGTGCTATACCAATGGTTGATCCAATATTTAAACCAAATGAGCGTGATATGATAAAGTATTCACCACCTCCTTCAACACGTGTATTGGTTGCTAATTCTGAGATGGCTAAAGCGGTGGGAACGGTTATTAAATGTCCTAAAAGTATAATTATAAAAACTCCCCAAAAACCTAATGTGCCAACTGCCATACCAAATCGCAGAAATAAAATAGCTCCTAATATGGTAGAAATAGCAGTAAAATAAACAGGCGCTGTGCCAAATCCTGTTTTATTAATTGTGTTGTTATTTTGCATATAAAATAAGTTTTATGCAAAATAGTATTTATAAATTATTTATGAAAGTAAGAAGCAAATATATTTTATCTTTTTTAAAAATCTATATTTGTTTTAGGATTATAAGAAAAATTAGTATAAATATATAAACTTTTTTCAGGACGGGTCATTGATTGTAGAAGATTCTCACATCCTATTTTCTTTTAATCGACAATTTGAGATTATTATAAAACTTTACTAGCAATTAATAAAAAAAGCCTACAACACTCGTGTAGGCTCTTCTTTATATAAAACAGCGATATTTTAATATAATATACTTAATTTAAATAAACCGTCTCAATAGTACCAATTACTTCTATATCTCTTTCTTCAATGTAATCTGGTTCGCCATTTTCATCTTCAATGTATTTCATTGTGTTAAATAAGCCTGAAAAAGTAAGCTTAACATCAACAAAACCAGTTTCTAGTTTATCTAAAATATAACTATGTTTTTTTGAAATTCTTTCAATTGTTATCGTTCCTGATTGTGATGCCAATGAATTTATCCTCATTAATTCACGGTCAACTGTTGGAGTAAACCAAATTGTACCATTAGAAGAATTATCATTAATATCAAAAGTAATTGTCTGTTTTTCAAGCTTATCTAATTTAACATGAATCAATAACAAGCTTTCAAGACTTTCATCTAAACTACTGTTATTAAATGAAAGTACTAAATTGTACTCATCATTTTGAATTGAATGTTCAAACGTTGGTGCGCTAAAACTATTTTTGATATCATTGGTATATTTACCTTTATATACACCATCTTTCACCTCGATATTCATACTATAATCCAAAA
>CAZHHH010000179.1:0-4645 GCA_964532085.1 uncultured Marinilabiliaceae bacterium | reverse complement strand
TAATTTCACATTAAAATATGCATAAAATAAGAGTAGCAATTGTTGGATATGGAAATATTGGCAAGCATGCTTTAGAAGCAGTACAAGCAACAAAAGATATGGAAATTGCTGGTATCGTTCGTCGCAACGCATCAATAAGTTCCACTCCATCAGAGTTAAAAGATATAAAAGTAGTTGATAACATTTCATCACTTGACAAGGTTGATGTTGCAATCATCTGTTCACCTTCAAGAATAGTAAAAGAAGTAGCATCAGAAATATTGAAAAAAGGTATAAACACTGTTGATAGTTTTGATATTCATGGAGATGAGATGCTAAGTCTCAGAAAAGAACTTTCAGAGATTGGTAAAAACCATAATTCAAAATCGATAATATCAGCTGGCTGGGACCCTGGAAGTGATTCTCTAATAAGAACAATTTTCAAAGCAATGGCACCAAAGGGAATAACATACACCAACTTTGGGCCTGGCATGAGCATGGGACACTCCGTTGCTGTTAAAAATATTGATGGCGTAAAAGATGCTCTATCAATGACAATTCCAACTGGAACTGGAGTACATAGACGTATGGTTTATATAGAAATTGAAGAAAATGCAAACTTTGATGAAATTGCCTCTAAAATCAAAAGTGATTCATATTTTATTAATGATGAAACACACGTTAGACTAGTAGATTCAATAGAGGAAATTAAAGATGTTGGACATGGAGTTTTGATAGAGCGAAAAGGCGTGTCAGGAAAAACTCAAAATCAAATATTCTCTTATGAAATGAGAATAAACAACCCTGCACTAACTTCACAAGTATTAGTTTCCTGTGCACGTGCAGTTGTTAAACAGCAACCGGGAGCATATACAATGTTGGAAATTCCACCTATAGATTATCTAGAAGGTGATAAAGATAAATTACTTAAAGAGCTTGTTTAAAAACAAAAAAGACTTCTCTAATAAAGAAGTCTTTTTTTATGTTTACAAATCAATTTCTTGCTCATCTGTTAAATGTGTAAATCTATAAGAAGCCTTTCTTAACCTATCCATTATTGCAACTCCTACTCCTTCTAAAGGAACGCTAAGCGCAAATATTTTTTGAACTTCATCATCTTCTTGCAGACTATGAAAAACAGAGAACATCTTAGCAGCACCTTCTGTCAAATCTCCAGTTTCTGAAAGTAAAAAACCCTTTCCTTTAAAATTATCAGGTAAATCTATAGGCTTAAACAAAAGCAGAGCACTTGTTTCATCTATCTCTTCTGATAACTCATCAATTAAATAAAACGGCTTTTTAGGAGAATAGTGACTTTTTAATTGTCCAGGTGCTTGAATATGCGTCTCTGTGGAAGAGGCTAGCACTTCTACATTTGGAAAATCTTTTTTAATCTGTTCAGGCGTAATAGCTCCTGGCCTAAGAATTTCTATTTTTCCTGATACAACTGATACAATAGTTGATTCAAGCCCAACAGTGGTTGCTCCTCCCTCTAGGAGATAATCTACACCAGACAAATTCCTTTTTACATGTTTAGCTTCAGTGGGACTCAATCGTCCAAACAGATTGGCACTTGGTGCAGCTATTGGGGTACCTGAACGCTTTATCAGTTTTAACGCTGTTGGATGGTTCGGCATTCGCACAGCAACTGTTTCAAGGCCAGCTGTAACAATATCAGGAACTTTTTTATTTTTATTAAAAACTATTGAAAAAGGTCCAGGCCAATACTTCTCTGCCAACTCATCAATTAAAGATGGATATTTTTTTTTATAAATATCTTTCAACATCTCTATTGAAGAGATATGCAAAATTAATGGATCAAATGAAGGCCGCTGCTTCACCTCAAAAATTTGAGCTACCGCTTTTGCATCCATTCCATTAGCCCCTAGGCCGTATACTGTTTCAGTAGGGAAGGCAACTAACTTGCCTTCCTTTATTAATTTTGAAGCAAAAATAATGTCTTTACCAGATTTAATCATCTAATTTTTATAATAATGATTCATTATCAGCTTCTAATTTATCTCTATGAGATTTTTGAAATGCAACAACATTTGCACGAATTTTCTCATCTGAAATAGCAAATATTTTGGCTGCTGCCAATGCTGCATTATCTGGCTCTAGAACAACCATAGGTGCAACGCCTGATGGCATTCTTAAACTAGAGTAGATATCAGTTCCTGCAAATTTATCACCATAAGGTGGGCATGCAATTACTGGACAGTGTGTTTGAGCATCGCTAAATCCGCTCAATGCATTACTCCTACCTGCAACAGTAATAAATACCACTTGTTCAGACTCAAATTCCTTGATTATTTCTAAACATTTTAAAGGCACTTTATGTGCAGATGCAATTCGCATTACTGCTTCAAGACCTAACTCTTCTGAAGCTTTAGCTATCTGCTGTGACCATTCTAAATCGGACTTTGAGCCCATTAAAACTACAACTTTTCCCATTATTTATTCTTTTTGAAAAATGCATATTTATACTCCATTGGAAGTAACTCATTGTACTCCTCTACTGAAGCACCATTTAAACATGCCTCAATAATTTTATGCCCCAAAGGTAATAAATCAGGATGAAGATATTGCTGTAATTCTTTTCTAAAAAATCCATAAAGCATCTCTGCACCTTTATCATATCCCTCAATACCAACCTCAGGTTGCTTATAAACTTTCAAAAATCGTGACGGAATCTTACTTCCTTCAATTGTCAAATAATTTAACTCATAACCTAAAAGTGGAGTACGTGCTGGTTGATATTGTTCATGTCTAAACTTTGAACTTCCTCTACGCGTTAAATATTCACGCATTATAAGTTGAGGCTTAAAATCAACTTTCCAAACTCCAATATGCTGATTTGGTGACAAGGTATAACGCACACGTGGAGAATCAATTATCTGCTCAAGCAGTAAATTTGCATGAGCTATTTTTTTGCCAGTTGCAAAAGGCCAATACGAACCAACTCCTTCACTATCCATATCACCAGAACCTGTAATACTTGGATTTGCATATCCACGTGGACTTACAAGTCTCCATAACCATGCTAATGCAGGTGGTAGAATATGAAATATCCCTAAAATTCCATAAGATGGATCTTCTAACGAAGTAGGCGGAGTGCGAACACCAAAACTACGAACATCAATTGTAATAGGCTTATTTACAACATCTGGAATAGAGTGACGTGGAATTACAACCCTTGGATTTGGACAAGCTTTTCCTGGCTCATCTTCAATATGATTCCATATCATAGCTGTACCATACGGATGCGTATCAATATTCAAAAATAGTAGTGGCTCCGAAGGTCCCATAGTTAACTTCTCTAAAAATGGATCATCACCATATTGATTCACACCATCAACTCGCATAAACCACCCATTTTCGGCATCTGCGACTGTTAATTTTCCATTTCCTTTTTGGTATGATGTGTGACAAAGCGCCATATCATCTGTAACAGGACGTGTTGTACAGAAAAGAGGAATATTTATCAAACGCTCTTCACCTGTAATTATATTATGACCTATTTTTACTTGTCCATTAGCTTCTCGAGGTATCATTTGAAGCATCTCACTCTTTCCACCTCCACTTGCACCCTCGTGCATAAAGTTTGTACTATTGTCATATGGACTTATTGCAGAAACAGTTGAGCAATGAGTTGTCACCCATCCCTCTTTCTCACCTTTGTCTAATAAAACTGCATACAGACCTTTTTTAGCACTCGGACCTGGATATAAATTATATGAATAGACCTCATGAATATCATCTAAACGATTATGAACAACCTTTTGCTTTCCATCAAAATGCGTATGTCTAAATGGTGGAGCAACATATATTGCAGATTCAATCTGAAAACCATCTGGTAATTCGTCAATATGTATCATTTTTTGCAGTAGGGCTAAACCTAAGGCAAAAAAACCTGCATTTTCAGGAACTATAGCAATACCACCAACACCTGCAGGGTAACTACCTGCATAATATAAGAAAACACCTAGCTTTTGAGATTTTAACCAATCAAAAGTCTCATTACGCAACTCTGAAAAATCGTAACCATACTCATCTTTAAAACGAGGTTTATCGGTTGGCTTATCATCTGCAATTAACATTGTGTCTGGGTCACGACGACGCATATACGCCTCGGTGTAATTTGCAGATATACCATTACTAACTTTATGAACAACCGCCTCAAGATATTCACCTTTACCAGGAATATCATATTTTACTTCATACAAGTTATTATTAGAACCATTGATTGATGCATCAACTAATTCTGATGTTGTATTGAAGTAAGTAACACCAAGCGAATTTTCTAATAGGTCTTTGATTGAGTCAGACAATCGCACACCATGTGCCTCTAGTTTTTGTATAAAATCCATAGCTTTTTATTGTTTTTGTTTGTAAACTATATTAAATATAGGCTGTAGGTGATGAAAATAATTACTGATTAAACTTATTATAAAAAGTAACTGAACAAAAGTAGTCTAAAATTACATTCTATAACACAAATAGTTCTTAAAGTTTCTTAAAAAAGATAATTGTGTATAAAAAACTACGATTTGAAAGCAAAACAGACAAAAAAACTACAATATGTAAAATCAACCTACAATTTTGGAAGATATAAATATAAATGACTAGTAATATTGTTCAAATTAGATATTTATATGATAAAATT
>CAZHHH010000178.1:3581-4685 GCA_964532085.1 uncultured Marinilabiliaceae bacterium | reverse complement strand
AATAACATTATTTCTAAAATCCACATGCTCTAAATCTGCACGCCCTGTATATCTACTTCCACAAAAGCGTGGATTTCTACTATCACTATGTGCAATTAAGTTATGATGAAAAGATGCTTTTTGCCCTCCCCAGATCCCAGTATAACCATGAGTCCCTTTTCCATGTACCGAAACTCTCAAGCTCTCTGAAAGAAGAGACCATTGCAATGTAAAATTCTTATTATCATAAAATGAAGCTATCTCATCTGATGACCAACTCATAGTGCAGTGATCAATGATAATATCTTTTTGTCTTCTTCCCCACGTTGAATCATCCTCTGTACCTTTCTCGTCACCTAATCGGAAACGGATAAAACGGATTATAACGTTGTCCGCTCCAACATAAGTTGTATAATTTTTAAGAACAATACCTTCGCCTGGTGCAGTTTGTCCAGCAATAGTTAAATCTCCATTTTTTATATTAATTCGTGAGTTTAATTCTATTACACCAGACACTTTGAACATCACGATTCTTGGTCCTCGTTCAACCTCCACAGCTTGACGGAACGAACCCGCTCCTGAATTATTTAAATTTGTCACATAAATCACACGACCGCCTCTACCGCCCGTTGTGTATCTCCCAAACCCCTCAGCTCCTGGAAATGCAATAGGTTTATCATCCTCTATAATTTCCTGAGCATCTACCCCAACAAATAATATTGAGATAAGCACAAACATTAATACTGTAAAAATTCTTTTCATCTTTTATAATTAATTTTAAAAACTAAAAATATCTCACTAACGAAAATAAAAAAAAGCTAAATATTATGTAAGTAATAAACAGAATTAAAACAGTTTGTCTACAAAATCAGACAGATAGTCTACATTTTAAACATTCTAACAGTTCTAAGAAACAGCAAGTTGTCAATTTACCACACCAAAAGAGCATGAATCATCTCAAAGGGGGAACTAGGGATTTAGGGATTAGGGGCTAGGGATTAGGGGTTAGTGATTAGAGGTTAGGGGTTAGTGATTAGGTTCATCAATGTCGTAGGTGTGTAATCGTTATTGAAATATTGTTTTGTATAATGTTTTTTTATTATTCCCTCCATATTCTACCTCAAA
>CAZHHH010000178.1:0-3481 GCA_964532085.1 uncultured Marinilabiliaceae bacterium | reverse complement strand
CAAATTTACAACACGTTTCACTCTCCCCCTAACCACTAAACCACTAACCACTAACCACTAACCACTAACCACTAACCACTAAATCCTAACTACTAAATCCTAGCTACTAACCCTCATCCTCTTGCACCATCGAAGCATGCTTACTTGGCAAGTATCCAAACTGTTTTTTAAACTGTCTACTAAAGTATCTAGTGTCTAAAAATCCAACTTTTATGGCAGCTTCAGAAACATTGTAGCCTTGAGTTAAAAACTGGGCTGCTATTTTTAGTTTTATCTCCCTTACAAACTCTAAGGGACTTGAACCAGTTAATGATTTAACTTTGTTATAAAAGACTGTTCTACTTACATGCATTTCATTAGCAATAGTTTCAATCGAGAACTCTTCAGAGTAATTTGTCTCTACAAACGATACTAATTTGTTTAAAAACTCTTCATCTTTACTATTGATTTGTAAAGTTTCTGGATCAATTGTTTTAGTTGAACTGAACCTGTTTATAACATCTTTTCTTTGAGTATATATGTTTTTTGCAGAAAGCCTTAAGAATGTAGAGTTAAATGGCTTAACAATATACATATCAGCACCATATTCCATCCCCTCAATTTGATCTTCTACGCTAGATTTTGAAGTGAGAAGTATAATTGGTATATGACTAGTATCGAAGTTATCTCTAACTCGTTTTGTTAACTCAAGTCCATCCATCACAGGCATCATAACGTCTGAAATGATAAGATATGGTGACTGCTCCTTTAAGTAATCCAAGGCCTCTTGTCCATTCTCTACTAAAACAGTAACAAAATCTTCTTTAAGCGAACTGCAAATATATTCACCAATTTCCTGATTGTCTTCAACTACAAGGACTATCGGCTTTTGGTCATCATCCTCATCTTGCACCTCTTTTGCTACACTATCTTCTATAATCTCTTCTGTCTTTTGAGATATTGGCTGTGCTAACACTCCATCTTTTTCCCAAATTACATCTTTTTTCCTAAAATGGTTTTCACCACAGCTTAATGAGACAACAAACTCACTACCAACGTTCACTTCTGAATTAACATCAATCACTCCACCGTGAAGTTTTGTAATTTCATTCGCCAACGAAAGTCCAATTCCTGTTCCAGAAAGGTCTTTACCACTTAGAATAGTATATCTTTGGAAAAGACTTTCTAAATCTTTCTCAGCAATTCCACGTCCTTCGTCTTTAACAGAAATATGAACTCTATCATCCTCAACTGAATAGTGAACAGAAATAACCACTCTCTTTCCAGTCTCAGTGAATTTCAGCGCATTAGATATAATATTATATATAACAGTATCAAGTTTTGAGTAATCTCCCCAAATTATGAGATTCTCGATTGATGACTCAAAATAGTACTCAATACCCTTATGTTCAGCCAAAGGCTTAAAGCTTTGAAAAATTCCTTTTGTAAATGCTACGATATCAAACTGGCTTAGTCGCAATATCATCTTGTTATTCTGAATTTTCCTAAAATCTAGAAGTTGCGTTATCAATTGTAACATTCGTTTTCCATTTCTAGAAATTAGTTTCAACTTCTCTTTATCATTCTCTGTCAACTCCTCTTTTTCAATCAAATCCTCAAGCGGACCAACAATAAGAGTTAAAGGTGTTCTTAGCTCGTGAGAAATATTTGTAAAGAATTGAAGTTTTTCTTCATTTATGGTTTTCTCAATAACTAAATCATTTCTGTATTTATTAATTTTAGATAAAAAGATATATACAATATATAATAAGATTAAAATCAAAGTTGAATATATCATAAAAGCCCAAATCGTTTTATACCACGGAGGTAATATTCTTATGGAAACCTCTTTCTCTCTACCGGACCACTGTCCAACACGATTCATCGCTTTCACTTTGAAGACATATTTCCCTGGTGCTAAATTGGTATAAGATGCCCTACGCTGGTTGTTCACATAGTTCCAATCATTATCAACTGGGTCTAATTTATATGCATACTGAGTTTTTTCAATATTCATATAATCCATCGCAGAGTAATCAAAACTAAAGCTATTTTCATAATCTTTTAAAAGTATCTTTTTAGTAAATGTAATGCCCTGTTTTAATACTGAATTTGGTCCAACTTCTACCTCTTTATTAAATAGCTTAAAATCTGTAAGTTCAACAGATTTTACATAAGGATTAACAAATATTTTATCTGGATTTATACACTCTACTCCAAAATATCCTCCAAAATAAAGCAACTGGCCATTGTGCGTATAACAAGTATTTTCTGAAAAACTATCAAAGTTAAGACCATTATTGGTATTGAATATCTCAAAGTTGTTGTTCTTTTTATTATATCTATTTAGTCCATTTTCTGTACTAAACCACAAATCTCCTTTATAATCTTCTAAAATTCCATAAACCACATTGTTGCTAAGTCCGTCACTTTGGTAAAGTTGTGAAAATTTCGCATCATTCTCTCCAAGCTCTTCTAGCTTATTAACTCCTCTAAATGTGGCAAACCACATGATACCTTCTCTATCCTCATAAATATGAACGATGTCACTAAGACTCAATGTCTGTTTCTTATTATCTGCAAAGAAGTTTCTTATTTTAAAAGGTCTATCTGTTGAAAAGTCTTCTATCAAGTTTAATCCATAAACTGTTGCAATCCAAACTCTTTGTTGTGAATCAACAAATACATTTCGAACCAAGTTACTTGTAATTTCACTATTAGAAGTATTATAACGATAGAATACTCTTTTCCCGCTGTTATCTTTCTTTACATAATTTACACCTTTGCCATAAGTCCCAATCCAGATACCTCCTTTGTTATCTTCTGTTATTGAATATATATTAAGACTACCCAATGATGTAGAATCACCTTCCACTGGCTTATAATTAATAAATGAAAGGTTATTAAGATTTGAATAGCTTCCTAACTTTCTTTCACTAACTAAAATTCCTTTTCCTTTAGAGCCTAACCACAAATAATCATCATTGTCTACAAAAATTGAATAGAAATTAATACCAGAAACAAATCCATTTTGCGTTCTAAAACTTTCTAAAACAACCTCATCATTTTTGTTGTTTTTTATATGTAATCTTCCAGCTTTTGTAGCAAGCCAAACTCTCTCATATCTATCTTCATAAATAGCTCTAACGATATTCTCTGAAATATTACTATTATTAACTACCGGAATTGTGTGTTCTACAAATGGTTCAGCTTTCACAATTCTTTCTAATCCACCTTGAAACTGTCCAGTTCCAACCCAAAGCTGCCCCGAGTGGTCTTCTGTGATAACATGAACTATATTAGATGATATTGAATGAGATTTTTGAGGGTCATTTAAAAACTGTATAAAGTTATTACTCTCACGCTTAAAAAGATTAAGTCCTCCTTCATGAGTACCTATCCACAAATTATCATCACTATCTTCATAAAAAACATGACGCTCAGCATCTGGAATTGTTCCAGTCTTTCTGTCAAAAAAAGTGAAATGGCCATATTTTTTATT
>CAZHHH010000177.1:0-4745 GCA_964532085.1 uncultured Marinilabiliaceae bacterium | reverse complement strand
TTAATTAATTTTGTTTTTCTATATAAAACAATGTCTACTATGAATAATGAATTTTCAAAAATCAGGAAAGATTTTTCAAAGTTTAATATAAATCTAAAAGAGTTGGATTCAGACCCTATAAAACAAATTGAAAAATGGGTTGATGATGCTGTGGAATTTAAACAAGCAGAGCCTACAGCTATGTCACTCTCAACTGTTGATGAGAATTTGATGCCATATACTAGAGTAGTTTTGTTAAAAGGAGTTGATGGTGGATTGATTTTTTATACAAATTATCAAAGTTCAAAAGGTAAGCAGATAGAGTTTTCTAATAAGGTTTCGTTACAGTTTTTTTGGCCAGAACTAGAACGCCAGATTCATATTAATGGAGTTGTCGAAATGGTTGAAGAGAATCTGTCCGACAACTATTTTAATAGTAGGCCACGTGATAGTCAGATAGGCGCGTGGGCTTCAAGTCAAAGTGAAGAGATAGAAAGCTTTGAAGATATTGAGACGAGGTTTAATGATTTTGCAAAGAAGTTTGAGGGGAAAAATGTTCCAAGGCCAAAACATTGGGGTGGATATCGAGTTATGCCAACTCAGATAGAGTTTTGGCAAGGCCGCCCAAATAGACTTCACCAAAGGGTAAAATATGTAAAGAATGGAACTCAGTGGGAAATTATGTTGCTTTCACCTTAGGATATTGTCAAGTCTTGGAAAATGTTTTCTAAACTCTGTTTCTGTTGCTTCATTTCAAGTAAAATAATATTTTCTTTCACAGCAAAGTTGAAAATGCTAGGACGTACATCCTCACTAAGAGATGTGTGAAAAGTCCAAATGCCATTTTTTTCAGTTGCATCTATTACTCCAGGAATTTCTATCAGTTTGTCTTTATCAATATCTTTATTGAATATAACTTCTATTAAATTACTGTTTGAAGTTGTTAGTTTTTCAAGTTCATTTGGATGAGCATCTGCAATTAATTTTCCTTTATTTATAATAATGGTTCTTTCACAGATTGCTTGCACCTCTTGCATTATATGTGTTGACAAGAGAATTGTTTTTGATTTTCCAAGCTCCTTTATTAATGTGCGTACATCTGAGATTTGATTTGGATCAAGTCCTGTTGTTGGTTCATCAAGTATTAAAACTTCTGGGTCTGGTATAAGTGCTTGTGCTAGTCCGACTCGTTGCCTATATCCTTTAGATAATTCGCCAATCTTTTTGTTAATTTCGGGTGTAAGCCCTGTCATCTCTACAACCTCACTAATTTTCTTACGCTTATTCTTTATTTTATATATATTACTTATGAATTCTAGGTATTCTAAAATATACATCTCAGGAAAGAGAGGGTTATGTTCTGGTAGATAGCCAATTTTACTTTTATAAAGTATGGGGTCTTCATTGATTTTATGTCCGCAAACTGCCACTTCGCCCGATGATGGTGAAAGAAAACCAGTAATAATTTTCATCATAGTTGATTTGCCTGCACCGTTAGGGCCTAGAAAACCAACAATTTGTCCACTGCCAACTTCAAGTGACACATCACTTAAAGCAGCTTGACTTCCATAAAACTTTGTAACTTTGGAAACAGATATTGACATTGTAATTATTTTTTATTGCATAAAGTTATAAAAAATAGAATAAGAGACGATATTTTTGTACTTTCTTTCAAAAACAAATTAAAAATATGAATCATCATAAAGAATTACCACTGTTTTGTGGTTCACTTTTTAAATATAGTAGAAATAAAACAATTGAGGTGCCAGTAGGTAGTGTTAAAATTGGAGGAGATAACTCTATTCGACTTCAATCTATGACAACAACAAATACTTTAGATGTTGAAGCTACAGCAAATCAGTGTATCTCTGTTTTTGATGTTGGGGCTGAGTTGATGCGAATTACAACGCAAGGAAAGAGAGAGGCTGCAGCTTTGGAGGATGTGGTAAAGAGTGTTAGGGATAAAGGTTATGATAAACCTATTGTTGCCGATGTGCATTTTAATCCCGCAGCTGCATTTGAGTCAGCTAAGTGGGTGGACAAGGTCAGAGTAAATCCTGGGAACTTTACTGATGGAGTTAAGAAATTTGAGCATATAAATTATACAGAAGCAGAATATGAAGAAGAGCTAATAGCAATTGAGGAAAAATTAGTTCCATTTATTGAAGTTTGTCAACAATATGATAGAGCCATAAGAATTGGGGTGAATCACGGCAGTTTGTCAGACAGGATTATGTCTAGGTATGGTGATACAGCCGAGGGTATGGTGGCTTCTTGTATGGAATATATTGAGATTTGTAGAAAACATAATTTTCATAAAATAGTACTTAGTATAAAATCAAGTAATACTCGGGTGATGGTTCATACTGTTCGATTACTCGTGGCAACAATGAAAAGCAAAGGGTTTAGTTATCCTCTTCATTTGGGAGTAACGGAGGCAGGTAGTGGGGAAGATGGCAGAGTAAAGTCCGCTGTTGGAATTGGAGCCCTATTGTCGGACGGTATAGGTGACACAATTCGTGTCTCTTTGACCGAAGACCCAGAAAAAGAGATACCTGTTGAAAAAACTTTGATAAATCATATCGACTCTTTTGTGGATTCTGAAATTGTTGAGGAGGTTGATTCAAGCTCTTATTATCCATATAGTTATGTGCAAAGAGATAGTCACGAAGTTGCTTTTGTAGGTGGGAAAAAAATAGCTCCAGTAGTTATTGATTCTAGATTTTGTGAGTTGGGGATAAGTTCTACAAAACCAGAGGCGGTTATATTAAAAGATATTAATCAGCGAATGCCGAAAGAGTGGGAGGATGTTGTGAAAATTGTTCCAAGTTCAGAGCAGTTTGAAAGTTCGGATAATTTTATTCCACTATATAATAATATTGATAATTGTAATCCTGACAGAGCGTCTATTCTAGAAGTATATTATAATGATTTTGACAATGAAATGATAAATAAATTGTCATTAAATAAAAATATTATTTTACTTTTAAAGAGTCATAGTAGTCACGTTATGGCTGAAATGAGAGCACACTTTTTAAAGTTGCAAAATAACAAGATTACTCATCCAGTTATTATTTCTAGAAATTATTTATACAATGATGATGAGACTTTACAAATAATTTCATCTTTTGATTTGGGAGGTCTATTTTTAGATGGTTTTGGAGATGGATTGTGTTTAAGTTTTGAAAATAAGCCTCTTGACTTTGTTTTAAATACATCATTTGGTATATTACAAGCATCAAGAGTCCGTTTTTCTAAGACAGAGTTTATCTCGTGTCCAGGATGTGGGCGAACGCTTTTTGATTTACAAGAAACAACAAAAGAAGTTCAGTCAAGAACTAGTCATTTGAAAGGACTTAAAATTGCCATAATGGGTTGTATTGTAAATGGTTTGGGTGAGATGGCAGATGCAGATTATGGTTATGTCGGTGCGGCAGCAGGTAAGATATCTTTATATAAAAACAGAGAATTAGTTGAGAGAAATATACCAGCTACCGAAGCTGTTGATAAATTGATAGAGATTATAAAAGAAAATGGTGACTGGGTTGATGAGTGATAATTTATGTGATTATCAGTCTTTTGTGTATATTGTTGATAAAAAATCATACTAAAATACTGTTTGTGTGCAATAAAAGTTTAACTTTGAGATATTACCACAGATTTTATTTATAAAATAAAACTTAAATACTAAAACATAAAATAACTTAATATATGGCTAAAATCATTGCACTTGCTAATCAAAAAGGTGGTGTTGGTAAAACTACTACAGCAATAAATTTAGCGGCCAGTTTGGCCGTATTAGAGTATAAAGTTTTGGTTGTTGATGCTGATCCACAGGCTAATGCAACTTCTGGTCTTGGTTTTGATTTAAACGAGATAGAGAACAGCATTTATGAGTGCATCATTGATGGTGTTGAGCCTTCTAAGGCAGTTATGCAAGCAGAGATTGACAATTTATATCTTTTGCCTTCACATATTGATTTAGTAGGTGCAGAAATTGAGATGCTCAATATGCCTGAGAGGGAATATGTATTAAAAGGAGTTATTGATTCTATAAAAGAGGATTATGATTTTGTATTGATAGACTGTTCACCTTCTTTAGGATTGATAACTGTAAATGCATTAACTGCATCTGATTCTGTAATAATTCCTGTTCAATGTGAATATTTTGCATTAGAGGGATTAGGAAAACTGTTGAATACTATCAAGATAATTCAAAATCGACTCAATCCAGAGCTTGAAATTGAGGGCTTTTTATTAACTATGTATGATAGTCGATTAAGATTGTCTAATCAAGTTGTAGAAGAGGTTCAGAGTCATTTTCAAGATATGGTTTTTGAAACGCTTATAGCTCGTAATGTGAAGTTGAGCGAGGCACCAAGTTATGGAAAGGCCGTGATAATGTATGACGCGACATCAAGAGGAGCGACAAATTATTTGAACTTAGCCCGTGAGTTATTACAGAAGAATAATATGACAAAAATAGATAGAGAATAATATCTGTTATTAATTTATATAAAGAATATTTTACCAGTAATGGGAAAGAAAAGTGCATTAGGACGTGGTTTAGGAGCTTTGATTGATACCTCAGAGGATATTCGATCGAGGCCTTCTGCATCCATTAACGAAATTGAGATAAGTAAAATTGAAGCAAACCCTTGGCAGCCGCGCTCACATTTTGATGAGGAGAAGCTTGAAGAGTTGGCAGCTTCAATAAAAGGAGTAGGTATTGTTCAGCCATTAACGCTTAGAAAAATGGCTAATGG
>CAZHHH010000176.1:0-4750 GCA_964532085.1 uncultured Marinilabiliaceae bacterium | reverse complement strand
CAACCCCGATAGTGGGTTGCACAAATATGAACTATAAAAAAAAACGAGTTATTTATTAACCAAAGCGGCCAACCCCTAGTAGGGAAGGTCAAACATTTTACATTGTCCATTGATAATTATTTTTCATTGCACATTGATAATTGGTAATTGATAATTAAAACCCCATATCTTACCTTATAACTTTAAAATATTGACTACAAATACTATATTTGCAAAGAAATCAGTAGAAATAAAATCAATCTTCAACATATATTTGCAATGAGTAAAAAAAGAGAAATTGTTCTTTTAAATGTGTCAGGTGATGACAAACCTGGTGTTACAGCAGGTTTAACCGAAATATTATCTGAGCATAAAGTTAATATTTTAGATATTGGTCAAGCAGTTATTCACAATAACTTAGGTTTAGGCATATTACTGGAAGTCCCTGAAAGTGCAGACTCCTCACCAGTTATTAAAGATTTGCTATTCAAAGCATACGGAATGGGTTTAACAATTAAATTCACCCCTATTTCCGAAGAACAATATAGCGAATGGGTTGACCATCAAGGCAAGGAGCGATATATAATTACTCTTATCTCAAAAAAACTAACAGCAGAACAGATATCTAAAGTGACAAATATCATTCTGAAGCAAGGTTTAAACATCGATATAATTTCACGTTTAAGTGGTCGTATCTCATTAAATGATTCTGATGCACAACAAAAATCAGTGGTTGAGTTTTCAGTTAGAGGAACACCAAAAGATATTGAAGAGACAAAATCTCAATTTGTAAATGCATCTGGCGAGACTGGTGTAGACATTGCCTTTCAGGAAGATAATATCTATAGACGAAATCGTCGCTTAGTCTGTTTTGATATGGATTCCACTTTAATTCAAGCGGAGGTTATTGATGAATTAGCTCGCAAACACGGAGTTTTTGACGAAGTTAGCGCAATCACTGAAGCTGCAATGCGTGGTGATATTGATTTTAATGAAAGTTTTGAGCAACGTGTTGCTCTACTCAAAGGTCTTGATGTTTCTGTAATGGAAGAAATCGCCAATGAACTGCCTATTACTGAAGGTGCAGAGAGACTTTTCAAGACTTTAAATAAATATGGATATAAAACAGCTATTCTTTCAGGTGGATTCACCTATTTTGGTAACTACTTAAAAAACAAACTCGGTATTGATTATGTATTTGCCAATGAATTAGAGGTTAAAGATGGCAAGCTGACAGGTAAGCATTTAGGAGAGATAATTGATGGAAATAAAAAAGCTGAACTTCTAAAACTCATTGCTTTTAAAGAAGAAATTCATTTAGAACAAGTTATAGCTGTTGGTGATGGCTCAAATGATTTACCAATGATAAAAATTGCTGGATTAGGAATAGCATTCCACGCTAAACCAAAGGTAAAAGCATCTGCAAATCACTCAATATCAACGATTGGACTTGATGCAATCTTATATTTACTTGGCTTTAGAGATAGAGAAATTAATCTATAATAAATAAAATATGCACTCAATTAAAGAACTTAGTCCCAATTTAGTTTGGCACTATTTTGATGAAATAACAAAAATACCTCGCCCATCAAAGCACGAAGAGAAGATTAGGGAATATATTCTTAATTTTGCAAAAGAATTTAATCTTGACTTTTTAGAAGATGAAACTGGTAATATTGTAATCAAAAAAGATACTACTAAAGGGAAAGAGAAAAATTCAACTTTAGTTTTGCAGTCGCATATTGATATGGTTACTGAAAAAAACAGTGATTCAAACCATAATTTTATGACTGATCCAATCAAAACATATATTGAAGATGGATGGGTAAAAGCAAAAGGAACTACTTTAGGAGCTGACAATGGTTTGGGTGTAGCGGCTCAACTAGCTATTTTAGCCTCTTCGGATATTACCCACGGCCCTATTGAAGCACTTTTCACAGTTGATGAAGAGACTGGATTAACTGGTGCATTTGGACTTGGTGAAAAAATGATTTCTGGTTCAACTCTAATAAATTTAGACTCTGAAGATGATGGTCAAATCTTTATAGGATGTGCCGGTGGCGTTGATACAATCGGCAAATATACTCCTCAATATGAAGAAACTCCAAAAGGATATTTTGCTATTGAAATTAAAATATCTGGACTAAAAGGTGGCCACTCTGGGGATGATATTGAAAAAAAATTAGCTTCTGCCAATAAATTATTAGTTAGATTTTTATGGAATGCTCAAAAAGAGTATAATTTAAGAATTGCTTCGATAGAAGGTGGAAATTTAAGAAATGCTATTGCCCGTGAAGCACAAACAATATCAGTAATTCCAAATAAATTTAAGGAAGAAATTAGAGTTTTGTTAAACATCTATTCCGCTGATATTGAAGAAGAATATAAAAACTCAGATTCTAATATTAAACTAGAGTTATCTTCAACAGAGTTGCCAGAAAAGGTATTTACAGAAAAATTTCAAACTAACTTTCTGAATGGCTTGTATATTCTACCACACGGAGTTGTAGCAATGAGTCAAGAAATTGATGATTTAGTTGAAACTTCGACCAATTTTGCATCTATAAAAAATGAGGATGGTAAAATTGTTGTTTCAACAAGTCAGCGAAGCTCTTTAGAATCTAAAAAAGAAGATATTGCTAATCAAGTAGCTTCAATTTTCAGAATGTCAGGTGCAGAAGTAATACACACTGACGGATATCCAGGTTGGGCACCAAATAAGAACTCTAACATTTTAAAACTTGCTGCAGAAACATATAAAGAGCTTTTTGATATTGAACCAGAAATTAGAGCAATTCACGCAGGTTTAGAATGCGGATTATTTCTTGAAAAAAAACCAGGTTTAGATATGGTTTCAATCGGTCCAACTATAAAAGGAGCGCATTCACCTGACGAAAGAATGGAGATTAAAACAGTTGAAAGATTTTGGAATCATCTAATTACTATACTCGATAGATTTTAGCAATAGTTAAACATATAGTTTTTTGTATCTATTTTATAAATTCATCGTAATCACATAATATAATTTAATAAACATCATTTAGAATAGTTATAACATTTATTAAACTAAAATAATTATAAGATTATGGAAAAACTTAGAGTAAAGCACTTTCAGTATACGGGGTTGGATGATTATGATAAATCATTAGATGATCAAATGAATGATTTTATCAAGGAGGAGAAGATTGTGCCTGAAAAAATAATATCTGTAGATTATGCTGCACATTCTACTAACAATATAAATACTTATTCAGCCTTAATGGTATACAAAAAAGATTAATTTTTTATATTTCTATTAGAAAAATAAATAGCCAGCATTAATGTTGGCTATTGTTCTTTAATATAAAATTGCGATATGTTCAAATGGATAAATAAACCCAGTAGTAAAAAACGCTTAGGCATTGCTCTTAGCGGTGGAGGCGCGAAAGGAATTGCACATATAGGCGTTTTAAAAGCCCTCGAAGAACACAATATTTATCCAGATATTATTGCAGGCACGAGTATGGGTTCTCTTGTCGGTGTTTTATATGCTTATGGTAAAAACCCTGATGAAATTGCGGAACTTATTAAAGAAAATCCTATATCAAAACTATTAAAATTCTCTTGGCAAAAAGATGGTTTTTTTCAAATGAACAAACTCAAAAATGCACTTCAAGAAATTTTGCACACTGATAATTTTAAAGACTTAAAGAAAGAGTTCTATCTTGTTGTAACAAATCTCAACGACGCAAAAGCTGAAGTTATAAATAGCGGCAAACTTATAGATTATGTAATAGCCTCCTGTTCTGTTCCGATATTTTTTACTCCACAACATATTGATAACAAAACTTATATTGATGGAGGAATTTATCAAAATTTACCAATCAAACCTATTCTCAATAAATGTAAGAAAATCATAGCTGTAGATGTTGTTCCACCCATTTACAAAAACAAATTCACTAATATGAAAACTATTGCTGAACGTTCTTTCGAATTAGCAATCTCAAACAATGATGAAAAAACATTAAGTAAATGTGATTTTATCATTTCAGTTTCAAACATAGATGAATACTCCTTTTGGGACTTTACTAAAGTTGACGAATTAGTACAAGCTGGATATGAATGTGCTATGAACTATATGCAAGAAAAACCAAAATTACAGAAACTGTAAATTGACAATGGATTCAATGAACAATGGACAATGAAGAATGGACAATGAATTCAATGAGTGGAAAGCTGAAAGGTGAAAACTGAAAGCTGGGTCTAAGCTCAATCTCGTCGTAGATGAAGATGAAAGATAGGACAATAGTATAGGAGTCTGGTTAATAAACGTAGTCGAACTGCCCTACGCTGTGTCTAGCCGAAGGCAAGATGATAGTCCTAAGTTGGTGGTTAATTGTTAGAACTTATCAACGCCGTAGGCGTGTAATCTTTGTAGAAAAGAATGTCCTGTGTATGTGGGAAGAACGCCGTAGGTGTGGCATATAAAAAAGGGGTTAGGGGTTAGGGGTTAGTTTAGGACGATAGCGTAGGCCATCCCTATGTGGTCGTCAGTGAAAAAGATGAAAACGGAAAGTTGAAAGTTGGTTCTCAGCTCAATCTCGTCATAGCAAAGATTATAATTGAAATTCAAACTTTCAATACGTTGAAGGTACTTAATCGCCAGAAGACAGAGCATATATCATTTTTGTATTGCTAAACTACCCCCTCGCCAGAGGCGAGACGCAGCGAATGGGGTAAAATATGATTAACCCCGCAATTCATTGCGGGGTACAACAAACCAACTAAACCA
>CAZHHH010000175.1:0-4783 GCA_964532085.1 uncultured Marinilabiliaceae bacterium | reverse complement strand
TATCGGGCTGTAGCCCGATATTTTACAAATGTCGTTTATTATTTTGAGAATAGCAAATGTAGTTGATTAGCTTATAAAAGCGCACTACCGTGTGCCTCTGCACATTATCTGTCTCTTTGCTTTGAGAAGAGCCACTTTAACAGTTCTGGTTCATTAAAGGTATTAGTCCAAGAATCGTGACCTACATCTTTATATTCTGTATATTTCACGTCAGAACCATGCTTCTTTAGCTCATTATAGATTTTTTGAGAATATTCTACAGGTACAACTTGGTCGTTATCGCCATGAGTTATCCATAAAGCTGTTTGTTTTGCATATCTATTTATAACCTCTAAATTACCACCTCCACATATTGGCACAGCTGCTGCAAAGATATGTGGATGCCTTGCTAAAATTTCATAAGTACCAAATGCACCCATCGATAACCCCATAATATATAATCTTGATTTGTCAACAGACATATTATTTACTAAATAATTAAAAAGCTCCATAACTAGCTCTTGGTCTCTACTTGGCCATTTATAAACTCCATCAAAAAGGTTATCTTTTATGTTGTTTATAGAAAATGTTGCCCAATTACTGTTAGGTTTGCATTGTGGAAAAATTACGATGGCAGGATAGTTATTAAGATTCTCTTCTTTAGTAAAAAGATCTGAACCGTGCATGAGTTGTGCGTCATTATCATAGCCTCTTTCACCTGCTCCATGTAAGAATAGTATAACTGGATATTTTTTATCAGCACTATAGTCTTGTGGTATTAATATTCTATATCCGATTGAGTCACCAACTGAACTATAAAAAACTTCTTTAGCATATTTATCGTTGGCCTTTAAGGTAAATAAATTCATAATAATTAATAGACCTAATAATGTTTTTCTCATAATAAGTTTAGTTATAAGTTTTATCTATTTTTTAAAATACAGTTTAATAACAACTGGTATATGGTCTGACGGAAATCTCTGGTAGTTGGAGTCTGTTAAAGTGGCATATTTTCTCACTCCAAATTCATTAGAAAGGAATATATAATCGATTCTATTCTCAAATTTTGCATCGATTTTGAAGTTGTTAAAAGTCCCAACTGGACCATACGGCTCTTGCTCACTAATAAAATATGAATCATTAAGCTTAGTGCTTATATATTGAATTTGCTTACTTTCTGGTATAGAATTGAAATCTCCACATAAGATAGTTGCAGTGTCACCAGCAATTTTGTTTATTTTTGATATGATTAGATATGCAGACTCTTCACGAGCAACAACACCTTCATGGTCGAAGTGTGCATTAAACAGATAGAATATAGAGTCATTTTCGACTTGTTTGAACTTTGCCCAAGAAACTATCCTGTTGCAACAAGTGGCATCCCATCCTTTATTAGGAACGTCAGGATTTTCACTGAGCCAAAAGTCTCCTGAGTCGAGTAGTGCAAATAGATTGTGGTTATAGAAAATTGCAGAGTGCTCCCCTTTATTTATGCCATCATCACGCCCAACACCAACATAACTCCAACCTTCCATCTCCAATAAATCTTCAATCTGGTTGAACAATAGCTCTTGGGTGGCCATAATATCAAATTCATGGTATCTTATGAGAGCTTTAACCATCTCTTTTCTATTCTCCCATATATTCTCTCCATCATTCTTACTTGCATATCGCAAATTATATGATGCTACAGTTATTTCTTCTTGTGCAAAAGAAGTAGCAAAAGTTATAAGGGAAAATAGAATAAAGATGATCTGTTTCATAATTAATCCCAAAGATTTTCTGGATATAATCCACTCTTATGCAGATCTTTTAATGAAATCTGTACAAGTGGTTTATCTTCTTGATATGTAACACCAAACCACTGTGCAGTAGTTGGAATAACATTTGTTTCTGCAAGCTTTTTTTGTGCTAATTCACCTGCTAAAACATTAAAGTAGAACTCAGATTTAAGTTCGTTACCTTGCTCTTTCAAGAACTCTACAAATCCATCCTCAAGATGCTTAAAGAATGTAGGCTTTAAAACCCAAAAGTTCATTGATACAGACTCTTCGCCTGTAAGAACGGTCTTTTTATCATCTTCATAAAAGACAATATCTTCGCCTTCGTAACCAATCTTTGTTCTTTCAATTAACTCTATTAATTTATTGTTCTCATCAACATCACAAACTGCTCTAGAAACAGTACCATGCTTTGATAGAGTATTTTTAAGAGCATAACCAATCATTGCATATTGCTCTTCTTCTGGATTGTTATTAATGAAATCTACCGCTTGTTTATATGATTGATTTCCGTAAAAATCGTCTGCATTAATTACAGCGAACGGAGTTGTTATTACATTTTTAGCCATTAACACCGCATGACCAGTTCCCCATGGTTTTTCTCTACCCTCTGGCGGCATAAAATCATTTGGTAAATTGAACAACTCTTGAAGTACATATTCAGTTTTGATTTTTCCTTTTAGTTTTGGTTCAAATCTTTTTTTGAAATCTGCAAGAAATGACTCTCGCACAACAAAAACTACTTTTCCAAAACCTGCTTGAATAGCATCATAAATGGAGTAATCGATTATTGACTCTCCGGATGGTCCAAGTTCGTCCATCTGTTTTAGTCCACCGTATCGGCTACCCATTCCAGCTGCTAAAATTAATAATGTCGGTTTCATCTATCTTTTAATTTTTTAATAATTTGTTTATGAAATAATAAAGATACAAATATAATATATATCTCTACCTGATTTTAGAGCTCTTAAATATTATTTATGTTTTTTAATTAGAGTTCTGCCCATATTCTTGCCATCGAAAAACCTGGAGCTTCCATATTTAGATTCAGAAAATATCCAAAAGGTGTTTGAAATGTATTGTAATCGCCATTTTTCAATCTTTGCTGACAGTCATCTAATAAATTCTTTGTAAATTCAAGAGATGCTTTGCTGTTAGAAAGATGAGCAAACGAATGTAATACAATATTTTGTGTGTTATTTTTTCGAGCTATCCATTTTAAATGGTTAGTTAGTTTTTTCTCTCTACTTCGAAGAGTTTCGTCTTCATCACTCTCTTCTACATGGATAAATGCAACAATAGATTCACTAAAATTACTTTTTTCATCAACTATAATTGGTGAATCTATATTGGGTTCTCCTAATGTGTAACTAAAATTTGTTGTATAAAATGATAATACTTTCATATTTGATAAATTGTTAATAATAGGTACTAAAGTGTTTTTTAAGAAAAAAGAATTTTCGCTTATTAAAAAACAATCTTAATTTCCAAATTTTGTCCTACTGGTTTACTAAACTGATTTTATAGTTAGTTGTAGCTTCTTTAGCTTTTGATAAGTTCCAAAATTAAATCAGCCAATTTTGCTATATCACTGTTTATTGTTCCTTGCATATAGCGCTTGTAAACTTCAATATTGTCGGGAGGATTCAGATTAAGTGTTAAACTTTTTTCTAAAGCAAGCAAACGTAGAAATTCTCTTTGCGTTCGTCCGTTACCTTCTCGGAATGGGTGCAAATAATTGATCTTATCCAAGATTTCAGCTAGTTTTTGTGCTAATGCTTGTTTGTCCTCTTTACTAATCTTTTTATATTCAGAAATAAGTGTATCAATATAAAGTAAAGCATTATCGAAATGACTTGTTGGAAAAAATTGTTTACCGTTTTTACTAATTTCTACAATTCTCTTTTTACCTACCCAAGAATAAATATCTTGAAATAAATATTGATGAATAGAGAACAAACTTGTTGAGTCGTTTATTTTTATTGGATTTTCGTAAAGTTCTTGTACCCGTTTTGTAACAGCACCACTTTCCGCAAAAAGCAAAACATCTTTATTTGTAATATTTGCTAAATTACGAAGAATACCCGTTTTCGAGTCAGTATAAGTATAATCGGGATCAATGTATTTGCATGAATTAGACATACTCTTTTGCTTTTGCAAATTTTATGAATTCTGCAAATGTTATTTTTCCTATGACATAATCTCTAATCAGTGCAATACCTTTTGGTGTTGGCTCAAAACCCTCAAACATATTGCTTCCTATAGCATTTGCCGTACTTTCCAAGGTTTTCAGGTCTTGAAATTGCACTCCCATAAGAGTTAGTTTTTTTCTGTCTATGGCTATTGTTTTGTACATTTCTTTTCCATTTGATATTGTTACAAAAATACAACTTTTTCTGCTATTTAAATAACGATGTTTAGTGCTAATTTGTTTTGATTATTATTTTTATGTTGTCGTCTAATCGTGACCTAAACGTAATAGTTAAGGATATATCTCAGTGAAAAGACTCTTTTTGCTCATCTAATCATTTTAAAAACAAATATCATTCGCTGTATCTCGCCAAAGACGAGGGTGAAACATAGTTAGAAACAACGTTCAGCGTAGCTAAATATGTTTTCTTGTCTTCCGCACATCTTTGAGGCACCAAAACTAAGTAGATTAAAATCAATCACATACCAAGATAATTATCTATTTTTGGGTGTCCAATGCAGAAATCAAAAAAATAAAATAAATATGTATTTGTTACAAGACGATTTAAAATATTATTAGTAGTAAAACCCACTACGCTGTGTCTCGCCTTTGGCGAGGGGGTTGGCGTTAAAAGATCGTTAACCCCATAATAAATTATGGGATTAATTACATATAACACCATTCGGTGTTGATGTACATAACGTAATTTTGCATAATTTAATTTTACGTATTGAAAATAATCCCCTTGCCAGAGGCTAGGCGCGGCGAATGGGGTGGAATATGGATAACCCCGTAATTCATTGCGGGGTAGATTACCCAATGCAAACCAACC
>CAZHHH010000174.1:2290-4811 GCA_964532085.1 uncultured Marinilabiliaceae bacterium | reverse complement strand
TTTAAATATAATTAACATTATATAATATATTTATCAAAGTAAATCATCTTTTTTAAACTGAAAGTTATTGAAAATCTAATTTTTCATATATATTTGTAGTGAAATTAAAATATGGGGCATTAGCTCAGTTGGCTAGAGCGTTTGACTGGCAGTCAAAAGGCCATCGGTTCGACTCCGATATGCTCCACTCTTAATACAAAAGTCATTTGTTTTTAAAATAAATGGCTTTTCTTGTCATTATAAATGCTTTTCAATATTAGTTGTATGAAAAAAATAAACAGAGCATTTCTATTTATAGCTATCACCTACATAATAAGCTTTGCTTATGCACTTGCTTATACTAATCTAGTTGCTGATAAAACGCATAATATTTACTTTATGCTCTTTGGCGCTTCATATATGTTTATTCCTATGTTCTCGGCAATTATAATTGAAAAAGGAATATATAGAAACAAGATAAAGGAGCTATTTGTATCATTTAAAATTAATAGATGGTTTTTTGTGGCTTGGCTACTTTTTCCTGTTATTATTTTAGCTAATATTGGAATATCACTTCTATTTCCAGACCTATCATTCAGTTCTGAGATGAATGGTTTTATTGAGAGATTTGAAGACATTTTATCTCCTGAAGAACTGATGGAAGCTAAAGCATCACTTAAAATTGCGCCCTCTACAATTATTGTAATATCATTAATACAAGGATTGATAGCTGGAGCAACAATAAACGCAGTTGCTGGTTTTGGCGAAGAGTTTGGATGGCGTGGTTTTCTACTAAAAGAGTTGAAACATTTATCTTTTGCAAAAGCATCTCTAATTATAGGAGTTGTATGGGGAATTTGGCATTTTCCTATGATATTATTAGGACATAACTATCCTCAGCATCCGCAAATTGGCGTAGCAATGATGATTATTTTCACTGTTTTACTAACGCCCATTTTCATATACATAACTATTAAGTCTGGCTCAGTGATTGCTGCCTCAATTTTGCACGGTACACTGAACGCTCTTGCAGGACTTAGCATTATGTTTGTTGAAGGAGGTAGCGACCTTGTTGTTGGAATAACAGGGTTAACGGGATTTATAACAATTATACTGTTTACAGCTCTTTTCTTTATATATGACTTTTATATTTCTAAAGAGAAAATATTTTTAAAAAAGATAGAGGAGAGTTTAAAATGATTCTGTGAGCATTAGTGAAACTAAATTCACAAAAAAGATTAATTTTTGAACAATTAGAGATTGATTTCTTTACTTTTACGAAATTATAAAAGTAAATGATAAATCTATGTCTTCAAAATATGACAATTACATACCAAAATCTACAGTAAATAATCGTATAGTTTTTCCATTAATTGCCCTCTCCTTATTAATGATAACTATTGATTCTACTATAGTTGCAACAGCTCTGCACACATTACAAACTGATCTGAACACATCGGTCAGTTGGGCGGGCTGGACAATGACCTCATATTCGTTTGGGATGGTTTTAATGCTTCCACTAAGCGCAAACCTAAGCGTTCAAATAGGACATAGACGTATTTTTATAATTTCTGTATTGATATTTTCAGTTGCATCACTGCTTTGTGGCTTGGCACCAAACATTCAAACCCTGATAGCAATGCGTGTTCTTCAAGCTTTCGGTGGTTCGGGAATCACACCCTCTGCAACGGGAATTATTGTTCAGCATTTTGGAAAATCTCGTGATAGATATTTAGGTCTTTTCGGGAGCTTTTTTGCTATCGGAAGTATGATAGGACCAGTATTTGGAGGAATTTTTGTTACATATATGACGTGGGAATGGATATTTTATATAAATATTCCTTTTGGAATAGTTGCAGCTTATATGGCTTATAAATTAATACCAAAAGATGAAGCGGCTAATTTAAAAAGTGTCTTTATTGATTTTAAAGGGCTCTTTTTCTTAGCAATAGCAATTATGACTGGTATGTATGCAGCTACATATCTTGGAGACAATGCAGATAGACCATTCTCGGCTCTATTTATCTCTCTGTTTTTGAGTTCAGCACTGTTTTTTACACTATTTTTTAGACATATAAGAAAATCTGACAAGCCATTTATTGACCCTAAATTTATAATCGGAAAAGGTTTTAGCGCAGTTAATGTAATTAATGTTGTTCACTCTGGAATGGTGATTGGAGCGTTGGCACTTGTTCCGCTATATGCTGTTAGTAGATATGGAATAAGTGAACTTCACTCGGGTACTTTATTAGTTGCAGAGGGTGTGGCTTCTGTTATTATGTCAATTATTTTGAGCATCTATCTCCGAAAAACAGGATATAGACTGCCTATTTATGCTGGTGGAGTGGTACTTTCGTTTGGTGTTGCCCTACTCTATTTTGCACCGCCGTTTGGAATTACACCTTATGTTTGGTTAGCAATGTCAACATTTTTTATAGGTTTTGGAATTGGTGTAATGAGTCCTGCTGCACGAAATGCGGGTATTCAGCTTGCACCAACACAATCGGCAAATATTGCAGCCATACGTTCGTTAGGTTTGCAG
>CAZHHH010000174.1:0-2190 GCA_964532085.1 uncultured Marinilabiliaceae bacterium | reverse complement strand
ACTTAAAAAAAAGGTGTCAAAAGTCTAATTTTAAAGTGAAGTTGGTATGAAGAAGTTTATTAAATGGTTTAACAACTTAAAATTTGCTACTAAGCTAGCTATAGGCTTTGGTGTAATACTACTTCCTTTCTTTGGATATGCAGGATATACGGTTTTCTCATTAGTTACTATCGATAAAAATAGTAAGGAGATTATGGGTCTGCACTCTCAAATTAATAATCTAAAGAATCGACACACAGACCATTTAGTATGGATTCAAGGATTATGTAAAGCAATTATTACTGAACATAGAGAAGAGCTTGAGCTTGAAAAAGATCATCATAAATGCGCTTTTGGAAAATGGTATTTAAGCGATGACAGAAAAGAGCTTGAAGAATTTATTCCTGAACTTAAAGAGATTTTTGATGCAATTGCCAAACCACACGAAAACTTACATAAATCTGCTTATTCCATAGAAAATCATCTTATGAACTACACAAGTAGTGAAGAATTAAATGAAGTTTATGAGGTTGAAGCTTTAAGCAATATACAAGAGGTTGGAAGTTTGCTAAAAGAAGCAGAGGATATAATAACTCTAGTGATATCTGATTATCAGCGGGACAGCTCTATAAAAAATGAATTAAATATTAAAACCACTTTTTATGCTGGAATTATCTTTACTTCATTAGGTATCTTAATAGCATTCTTAATTACTAGAAATACAAAAACCTCATTATATAAATTATTGGATTTTTCTAAAAAAATATCTGAAGGTAATTTAAAACAAGAAATATCAATAATTCAGAGTGATGAAATAGGTCTTTTAGCTTCTTCTTTGCATAATATGGAGGGTTCTCTTAATCAAATAATTCAATCGATAAATGTTGAAGTAGAACGATTTAGAAAGATAAGTTATACTCTTAATAATGAGTCTCAGTCGTTGAGTCAGGGTTCTACCGAGCAAGCCGCCTCAATAGAGGAAATTAGTGCCACAATGGAAGAGATGAATGCAAGTGTTGAGCAAAATAGCGCGCACGCACGTCACACAGAGGAGATATCAAAAGAGGCTTTGGAGGGAATGGAAAATATTACCGATAAATCCACAAAAGCGTTTGAAGCTAATCAGTTGATTTCAGAAAAAATAGGTATTATAAATGATATTGTTTTTCAAACTAATCTTTTAGCTTTAAATGCTGCTGTTGAGGCTGCACGTGCTGGAGAACACGGTAGAGGTTTTGCAGTAGTTGCAAATGAAGTTAGAAGTTTAGCTGATAAAAGCAGAGAAGCTGCAGCAGAAATTATGGTTGCTGTAAATGAAGGACTAGAGTTAACACAAGAATCTATGAGCAGTCTTGAAATTATAATGCCTAAAATTAGACAAACTACCAATTTGTTACAAGAAATTGCGGCAGCAGCTGCAGAACAAGCTAACGGCATTTTGCAAATAAACTCTGCTGTATTACAATTAAACTCTATTACTCAAATATCAGCAGAGTCGAGCGAAGAGATGGCTGGAACAGCTCAAGCATTAAAAGAGAGGTCAAATTCATTAAAAGATGCAATAGCATTTTTTGATATATAAAAATATCTGATAAAAAAACACTCTTGAGTTCCGCATTGAGACACCCAGAAATAGATAAACATTTTGATATTTATTTGATTTATCATATTCAACCCACCTTGCCGTGTCTCGTCGCAGGCGAGAGGGTTGGTTTGCATTGGATTATCTACCCCGCAATGAATTACGGGGTTATCCATATTTCACCCCATTCGCCGCGCCTAGTCTCTGGCAAGGGGGTGATTTTCAAAACGTAAAATTAATTTATGTAACATTACGTTATGTACATCAATACCGTATGGTGTTATATGTAATTAACCCCATAATTCATTATGGGGCTAACGGCTTCTTAACACCAACCCCGTAGCGGGTTGTACTAATAGTAACGTTTTGAAACATACTGAAAAATAAACAGATATTTACACTATTTTTAAAGATTCTCAGTGGGACACCCAAAAACAGATAATTATCTTGGTATGTAGCTGATTTTAACCCATTTAGTTTTGGTACCCCAAAGATGTGCTGAAGACAAGAAAATATCTGATAAAAGAAATACTCATTTTAAATAGAAAACTCTACAAAATGAGTATCTTTTTAATTATATACTTAGTGTTTAGATAAAAAACATTTTAATCTTATGCAGCATTTTTACA
>CAZHHH010000173.1:0-4861 GCA_964532085.1 uncultured Marinilabiliaceae bacterium | reverse complement strand
TTATCTAGCAGATACCCTATGAGCGAAGAAGCGAGCAGAATGTTTGCGGAACTTGTTAGCATTAAGCGTGGCGATAGAGATTTGATTGAGGTAGCGGATGAAGTATATAACACAATGCAAAGCGGTTTTAAACACATGCCTACAAAGGTAGTGTTTGGTGCTGAAAGAGCACCAGAAGAACCTAAAAGCGAAGTGCTGAAAGCATTCGAAAAAGGTTTAGGATTATAAAAAAATATAAAAAACAGGAGAATTAGAATATGGCAAACAGTATTCAAACAATGACCGATTTTTCGGTTAAATTAGATGAACTTTATAAAAAAGAAAGTTTAACAAGCGTGCTAGACAGTGCACCAGAATTGGTAACAATGGTTGGTAAAGAGTTTAAAATACCACAAATGGAACTTGACGGACTTGCTACACACAGCAGAACTAACGGTGGAGAATATGTAGGCGGCGGAGCAACATTGAGTTTTGTTACAAAAACACCAGACTACGACAGAAACCGTAAATTTACAGTGGACGCAATGGACGACGCTGAAACAGCAGGGATTGCTTTTGGTCAATTAAGCGGGCAATTTATTAAGCAAAAAGTTACACCAGAAATTGATAGCGTAAGATTTGCAAAATATGCACAAGTTGCAGGCACAAAAAAAGCGGGTACAATATCCACTGGTGCGGAGTTCTTAGCAGCATTAAGAGCCGCAACAACTGTACTTGATAACAACGAAGTAAGTGACGAGGGTAGAATTCTATTCGCAACACCTGCACTATTAAATGCGGTTATGGCACTACAAACAATTGATAGCAGAGAAGTACTTGCTACATTTGAGAAAATTGTAAAAGTTCCACAAAGTCGTTTCTACAACGCAGTTACTTTATTAGACGGTAAAACACAAGGACAAGAAGCGGGTGGCTACACAAAAGCACCTATCACTTATGCTTTAACCAAAGATACTGACATTGACGAAAATAAAGTATACTTCACAAGAAGTGGTAGTGAGGGTTCTTATGTTTATACAGCAGTTGCAAGTCCAAAAGTTGCAGACATTGCTACATATTATGAAGCAAGCGGTGGTATTGAATTAAACTTCTTAATTGTTCAGAAAGAAGCAAACATTCAAACATTGAAACACGTTGCTCCAAAATACATACCAGCAAGCGTTAACCAAGACTTTGACGGCGACAGTTACGCATACCGTGTTTACGGAATTTGCGATTTTTACAACAACAAAGTTAAAGGTATTTACGTACATAAAAAAGCGTAATACAACATTGAGAACGGGCAACCGTTCTTATGTGCTTGAAAAAGAATAGGCGGTGCAACTCCGCTAACAAGCAGGAGAATATACATGAATGTAAAAAATATAGTATTGCAATTAGACGCAAAAAGCGGTTCGGTATATGATTTTAATTTGCATTTGCCAATTCCAACTTTGGAGAAATTAAGAGCGGAAACTGGTATTGATTTATTAGCATTTGCTGGTACTGAAACAAAGGCAAAAGCCGACTTAAAAATGCACACGCTTACTGCAAAGAATATCTTAATGGGCAGTAAGACAAGAAATTCGGCAAGTGATATGGAGTATTTAATAGCGACAAATGAAACATACCGAAATGACTTCATAAGTTATGTATGTAGTTTTGTGTATGATATTTTGTTTAATGGATTACTTGAAAAACTAAATAACATTGTAGATGCAGAAGATTTGACCGCAAATTTAAGTTTTGGAAGTTTTGCTATGTTAAAAGGTTCAAGTTTACGCAATAACCAAATTAGTGGAGTAAAATACGCATATCGGGTGGGGTACTAAATGGTTAGAGAAGTGTTACCATTTGTGGGACAGTGGCAAGAAGCCATAAAGCCAACAACAGTGGAAGAAATTAAAAACCCAGAGTTTTTTGATGGATTGGTAGAGTTTAGATTTGATTATGTTGTAAACCGAAAAGAATATAACGAGCCTATTGCAGGTCTTAACAAAACACGCAAAGTAAAGACTTTAAAAACATACGATAAATTGCCTTTTAAAAACGGGGATAGAATATTAATTGAAAACGGAATTTACGCAATAGAAAGTGTTGAAGAAATGATAGACGATAAATTTAAACCTATAATTGCAAGATACCCGAATGCGTGGAAAGAATATAGCCATAAAATAATTACATTGGTGTAATATGGATAGAAAAGAGTTTGAAGCATGGTTTAATAGATATAAGGTTGAGATGTTTTTAAAAATACGAAACTCTGCACCTTACAAAACGGGAGTGCTAAAAGCAGGAATAAGGTTACAAAACAATATTGACGGATTTTCTATTATAAGCCCAGTGCCTTATATGAAATACACCGAAGAGCCGTGGCGTAAAGACTTTACAAAAGACGGTCGAGAAAACCCAAACCTATATTGGTTTAAAGAGGCGGCAGAAAAGGCAGCAGAACAAGCGAGGAGAGAGTTAAATGGTTAAATTAAATGATTTTGCATTAGATGTACAAAATAAACTAAACGCAATAGCCGAGTTTTTAGAAAAAGATAATAGATTTATAATTACGGACACAGTGCAAGATTATGAAACTTACATTGTTTTAAAAGACGGCGAAAACGAATATAATTACACGCCGGGTATTGCTAGAGTTTTAACACCTATTATGCCAAGTACGAGAGTAGGGTTATACACTGGAACTTATGAGTTGGAACTTTATGGCTACACCGACGAAAGAAACGACATCGAAGAAATATTTAATTTTTATATGAAAAATTACAGCGGTATGACTTTTATGATTGGTGGTTATAGCGTCGGCTTTGATATTGGGTCGTTTAATATCATAAATGCAACTAGGTCGACACAGGACGGCTATAACGAGTTAGGCGATAGGTTTATCGCAAACATATTGTTTAACCTTAGCACTGGCTTAAACGCCGAACTAAACAAGGGCAATGAAATCAGAGTGTTTATTGATGGCACAAAAATTGCGTATGAAAATATACAATTGCGAAATACAAAGTCTGTGATTAACACGGAGTTTAACCCAGAAGAACATAATAAATTAGTTACAGATAGTATAACTTTAACAATGCCTTTGACAAAAGCAAAATTAGAAAGATATAGTCTGGTTGGCGAAGATTATATTTTAGATGAAAACGGCGATTATATGCGTACAAAGCATGAGGGAGACGACTACTTTTACTTAATTAACACGCAAAGATATGAGTTGGTTGCTGGTGAATATATTACAAGCGAATATGGTAAATATATACAAATATTAGTAGATGAAGTGGCTACATATATAATCCCGCAACTTAACATGTTAGAAGATGAAAATGGCAGTGAAAAATTAAACGAGTTATTTAGTATTGGTCTAAGCGGAAAATATAACATAAAAAATACTATTAGGCTTATATTTCCGCAACATGAAAAAACGGCAGATTATATATACACAAACTTTAATGTAAATGTAAACAATGAAAATGTACCTATTAGTTTTACGGTTGATTATATGCTGGCTTATACAAGATACCCAGTTTTGATTAACGGAGCAATGCTTAATGTTTTATCTTTTAGCGGAACAAACAGTGGAATAGAAAATGTAAGCACTGAAAATGTAGGCGATAATATTGTTGCTAAATCATTAATTGAATCAAGTGTAAAGAGTTGGTCGGCAGTTATAGAACACGATAATAGCGAAGTATCTAGCATGCTACTTAGTGACATAGTAAGTGATTTGAGTTTTGACACTTCATATACGCTTACGATAAAATTACCAATTTCTGAGGAATTTAGTGAAGACGGATTTATTGAAAAAGAATATTTAGTTATTTTAAAAAATGGCGATTATACACTAGATGAGAACGGCATTATGACTTATACTGTTAACTTTGCGGAAAAAGGAGACTAGTTATGAGCGTAGTTTATGAAGTGCGATTTACATTAGCCGATGGTTTAAATGAAAATATATCACTGTCAAGTGAAGTTAAAATGAATAATGCTGAGCGAAACAAAAATGCGGAAGATAAGGCTTTAAAGGATTATCAAAAAAACAGCAATGATTTAAACAAAAAGATAGCAGGCGGAGTGAGTGCAGGAGTTGTTGCTGCGACAAAAGGTTATCAAACCTATATACAAGTACGCAATATAATAAACACTCAAAATATGGTTAATATGGGAATTCGAGGCGACATTTTAGCGGCTAAAAACATACAACTTCAAACCGCACGAAACGACGCAATAATTAGCAAAATAAACACAGTATTAAATCCCGCAATAACTGGTGCAATTGGTGGATTTGCTGGTGGCGGTCCTAAAGGTGCTGCTATAGGGTTTATAGGCGGTTTAGGTGTTGGAGTATTTAATTTAACAAAAGATTTAATAGTTGAAAATATAAACATCCAAACTCAGCAACGTGCTTATGCTGCAGACCAACAATTAAAGACTTATATAAATACGATTGAAAGACAACGACTTATAGGAAATGTGGGGTATTACAGATGATAATTAAATTATATTTTAAACAAAAGGAATACGACCTTACGCCATATGTTGACTTAACTGATAACAATATTAATGAAACAATAGGCGAGCAGTTAGACAGTGGTAAAATAGTTTTAAGCCGTGTTGCAAAAGATGTATTTAGCGGGCTTGATATGAGCAAGAGAATGCCAAGTTTATGCAAATTATACTTTGATAATGAAAAAGGCATTAAAAGATATTTTTTAACAGCCGACACGCAATGCTTTGAGGTTATACGAGGCAAAAGATGGAAACACGAAATAGGCTTGATTGAGTTAACAAAAGAACTACAACTAACACCTATACGAGATATGACAATTACACAACCGCAAGACGGTAACTATTATTCAGCAAGTAGTGC